>CAZKWM010000013.1:0-3562 GCA_964556405.1 uncultured Methanotrichaceae archaeon
CCTTGCCAATAAAGCTGCAGAGACCGTCGCGTACCCTGAGGGCAATTGATATAAGCTTTTAGGAATTCTATAGCCGTTGGGGGTAATAGCAGGCATAAGCCGCGATATCCCTTCGAAAAATTAATCAGTGATGAAAATGCGGATAGAGGAGGAGAAGAAGACTTCATTTATATCACAAGACAAAGGCGAAAGCCCTAGCCTGCAGGGCCTGACTTTGGAAGTTTTTGGCCTTGGGGGCGTCCCTGGGATGGCGCCCTCCGATTCAAAAACTTTATAAAGATATAAGTCTTCTAATACACCCATGGACCAACTGGTTGTTCTTCAGGAGATGTATGAGGCCTTCTCGAAGGGAGGGGAAGTGCTTCAATCCATAGATCCCAAATCCATCCAGGGAAGCTGTGCCGAGCTCTTGGGCGAGCTCCTGGAGGGATCCAAGGTCGGAAAAGTAGAGGCCGACGTCTGCATACAACTGTCAGACTGCCTTGAGGATGTCTATGAGGTCAAGAGGCTTGGGGACATCTGCAGAAAGATGGGGCTTCCAGACGTGGCCGTAAAGTGCTATCATCGGGCCATGAACATGACCCACGACAAAGGCATCAGGCCCGTCCTCCTCAATAACCTAGGCCAGGTCTACGCCTCCCAGGGAGATATCAGCAGGGCGGTCACTTTCTATAAAAAAGCCTCGGAGGGCTTCGAGGCCGTGGGCGATGCCAGTGGCCTGGCTCATGTCATGGGCAACCTGGGGTCCGCTTACAGGAAAGGCAATGACTGGGATAAGGCAGTGGAGTACTGCTACAAGGGCTTGAAGACATTTGAGAAGCTCGGCGATAAGTTCGGCACAGCCCAGATGATGGGAAGCCTCGGCAGGATCTACTCCGAGATGGGAGAGAGGGACCTGGCTGCCCTCTACTACGAGAGAAGCCTGAAGGACTTCCAGCTCATGGGAGACAGGAGGAGCGCCGCCTGGGTCCAGAACCGCCTGGGCAAGGTCTATGCCGAGATCGGAGACTGGGACTTAGCGGTCAAAGAGTATCATGAGAGCCTTTCCACCTTTGGGGAACTTGGCCAGGACCAGAGCTCCGGGGTCGTCCTTTCTAACCTGGGAAAGGCATCCCTGGATAAAAGAGATGCATCTGCAGCTAGGGACTCCCTGGAGGAGGCCCTGAAATCCATGAAGAGGGAGATGGTCCCAGCTTACCAGAACGCCGTGGCCTGCCTGGCTGCGGCCTACGTCGCCCTGGCCAGGGACTGCATGGAGGAGGCGGATACCTATACCTCCAGCCGTGCCAAGGCCGTGGAGAAGCTGAAGCTCGCCTCTCAGTACTACGCTCGGGCCTCGGATAGATACTCCGAGCTGGCGGCCACGCCCAAAATCGATCGGCCAGAGCTCAAGGTTGCCGCAAGCCTGGCCAGGTCCAGGTCCTACATGGCCAAGCTCCAGGCAGAGCCGGGAGATGCTGAGGCCGTAGCCCTTGCAGAGAGGGCCATATCATCCCTAGAGGTAGCCGCGTCTAACCTGAACATCCAAGAGCGGGAGAAGATAGAGGTTGCTCAGAGGGCCATGGTCGGCATGAAGGAGGTCTGGTCCCTGGGCCTCATGAAGGGAGAGCCCTGGAAGCTCACCAAATCCCTAGCAGAAGCTACCGAGTACCTCCTGGGCGGGGCGTCCCTGGGCTGCTTCGATGAAGCCTGTGGATGCATAAGCGATGCCCTTCAAGGCATGCGAGGGGCTCTAGAGTCTGAGATGCGCAGGGCTGACCCTTCGGATCAGCTGGCAGTCGTATCCAGGCACCTCAGGAGCACCCAGAGCAGATTCTCTGCTATTCAAGGCGACCTGGCAGCCATGAGCGTAAGAAAGGTCGGCCTGGCTTCAGAGCACCTAAGCAAGCTCTCCTCGCCATCAGGTCAGGGGGCAACCTCCTCAGCTCAGATCTCCGATCTTCTGAGCTACAGGGCTCACAGAAGCATCCTCCTCCTCCTGGGCTGGGTCCTGGTGGAGAACGTCTTAGCTCCCATTGACACCGCTGGAAGGATCTATGCTTGGGATGATTCCCTGAACCTGGTGGAGAACAGGCCGGCAGGCCAGGCCGCCTCCAAGCCCAAGGTGGGAGGCAGGCCTGCTGCAGAGGTAGCAGCTGCTAAAGAGAAGAATTACTCGGCAGAGCCTGAGGGCAGGGCCGTGGAGGTGGAGATGGAGACCATACCCATGGACGAGGGCCGCTATCCCGAGGGCGCTGTGACCGTGGACGATGCCGTGGCCGAGGAGTCAGAGTCAGTATGGCTTGTGCCTGTTCAGTCCGATCTCGTCTGCACCGTCCAGGTGGCCAGGCAGAAGGCGAAGGAGGAGAAACTTCGCGATACCCTGAGATCGGGCGCGGAGAGGGTCTTTGGGTACGACTGCAGGCAAGACGGCGACAAGGATGGAGTCTACGAGGTGCCTTTGAGCACCTTTGGCGCCGAGAAGGCCGGTGGGTCCCACGGGCCCTTTATGGAAAACCTTCAGCAGGCTCTGGGATCGGCCTGGGAGATCATCTCCGATGTCCTGGATGAGGCTCTCAGCGGCTCCGGCGTCGCCAAGGCGGTCAAGGCCATAGCTGTGGTGGTGTTGGTGCTCCTGGCCATTGATGTCATACTATATTTGATATAGATTAAGATCCAACCGTGGCAGCTGCAGGATGAAGAAAAAACAGCTTGAGATGCTCCTGGAGAGGCTTGAAGGCTTTCCCCATCCAACCCCGGAAAGAGAGCAGTACTCCACCCCTGCGGTCGTGGCCGCCTTCCTTTTGCACCTCGCCTACTTGAGAGGAGATCTGGAAGGAAAAAACGTCTGCGACCTTGGGTGCGGAACTGGGGTACTGGCCATAGGTGCCGCCCTTCTGGGCGCAAGAGCGGTGGGAATGGAGATAGATCCCGGGGCCCTGAGGGTGGCAAGGAAGAATGCCTCCGAGCTCGGCGTCGATGTGGACTTCATTCTGGGGGATGTCGGGTCCATCTGTCTCAAAAATATGGATACAGTAGTCATGAACCCTCCCTTTGGCTCCCAGAAGGCCAGCCAGGGGGACAGGGCTTTTCTAAGAAAGGCTATCCAGGCTGCAACCTCGGTCTACTCCATCCACAACCTGGGAAGCGAAGGGTTCATTAGAAGGTTTGTCGAACCCTGCAAGGTAGAAGAGATTTACAAGGTGCCCTTTCCCCTTAGAAGATGCTTTGAGTTTCACAGCGAGGACGTGAGGACCATAGAGGTTGAGCTTTACAGGATATCGTGCCAACCCAGAAGTTAATAAGAGCAGGAGTTTAAGATGGAACGCGCTTTCGTTCTCCCAGGAGATGTGGTGGGGTCCGCGGAGGAATATGTCCCGGGCGACTGCACCTACGCCAGGGGAGGAATCATATACGCTTCAACCGCAGGCGTTGTAAATATCGATAAGAACGACAAGTCTGCAAGTGTTGTACCCAAGACCAATGCCCCGGCCAAGCTCTGCCAGGGCGATATAGTGATAGGAGAGGTGACCGACCTCAAGGATAACCTGGTCATAGTCACCCTGGCCTTCAAGAAGGGCTA
>CAZKWM010000013.1:3662-17986 GCA_964556405.1 uncultured Methanotrichaceae archaeon
ATGGATAACCCCGTGTTCCGCCTAAAGACTGACGGCTCTGATCCCATGGCGGTCATGAGAGATGCGGCGACCAGGATCGTAGCCTACTGCGACGACTTCAGCGATCAGTTCTCGGAAGCCATCAAATAAGCCATCGAATGAGGGAGATAGACGGCTCTTACGGCGAGGGCGGAGGCCAGATAGTAAGGACAGCCACTGCTCTTTCAGCAGTCATAGGGACGCCCATTAAGATCAAGAACATAAGAAAAGGCAGGAAGAAACCGGGCCTGGCGACTCAGCATGCCATGGCCATAGAGGCCCTAGCAACCCTTTGCCACGCCAAGACCTCAGGGGTGGCTCCCGGCTCCCTGGAGATAATCTTTGAGCCCGGAAAGATCTCTGGCGGCTCCTACCGCATTGACATAGGAACTGCCGGCAGCATCACTCTTTTAGCCCAGTGCCTCCTTCCGGCGGCCCTCATGGCCGATGCCCCCGTCTCCCTGGAGATCAGGGGAGGCACAGATGTGCGATGGTCCCCCTCCATCGATTATTTCAGGTACGTTTTCCTGCCAGCCTTGGAGGAGTTTGGTGCTCGTGTAGAGGTCGAGTGCAGCCAGAGGGGCTACTATCCTAGAGGCGGAGGAAGGGTCCTTCTCAATATCGATCCTGGCAACCTCAAGCCCTGTAACCTGGAGCGGGTTTCCAACCCCATAAATGGCCTCTCCCATTGCTCAGGCCTTCCTGAGCACGTGGCCCAAAGGCAGTCTCAGGCAGCATTAAACGCCCTTAGGCAGGCTGGACTGGAGGCGGAGATCCCAATCCAGATTTTGAAGGCGCCTTCTGTCGGCAGCGGCATAACCCTCTGGTCGGGACATAAAGGTACCGGAGCCTTAGGAGAAAGAGGTGTCATGGCTGAGGAAGTCGGGTCGTCCGCGGCTAGGGAGATGATCGCTGAGGTTCAATCACCTTCGGCAGTAGATGTTCACCTAGCGGACCAGCTGGTACCTTACCTGGCCCTGGCCGGAGGAAGCTATATGGTGAGAGAGGTCTCCATGCATGCCAAGACCAATATTTGGACTGCAGGGCTGTTCTTGGACGGGAAGATCTCCATCTCAGATGGAACTCCTCAAGGGGGAGTTTTTCTTCTGAAAGCTTAAATCTTATTTGGCCTTTAATACTTACGGTCGATGCGGTACTACAAACTGAGACGAAGACGGCACCATCTAGCATTCCTATATCAAGATGATTCGGACATTTTTGCCATTTTTTGGATGAACTCAGGGCTAATCTTATCCATTAATAAATTATATAAGTGCTTCTGAGGTGTTTAGGTTAAGGAGATTAAATGAAGATAGCATCATGTGATGGTCGTAGGAGAATATTCGTACGCGTGGGTGTAACCGTATTCCTTACGCTTCTTGTCATAGTGGGGGGCTAGTTACGGTGAAAGCGTTGTTATAATGGGTTGGAATTTTACATCTAATATCGACAGCGGGCGATATAGTGGATCACATCACTTCGGATCGAGTGTTACGTATCGATATGATTCTGAAGATGATTTCCCTTGTGATGATCTTATAGGCACATGGAAAGGAGTTAGAAGAGATGCTTTTTATCCTTCATACCCCAATGCGCCTCTAGGCAACAAATATTATGGAATACATGATGGTTATCTCCTCGCGACCCCGAATGACCTTCGAGACTATTATATTGCAGTTTATGGCCATGGTAAAGTGCCAAAGCAAACGGAAATAAAAGGTATCTTGAAAGATGCTACGTGCACTCTGACAGGGTGTGAAAATCTTAAATTCACTAGCGAAAAGATAACACTTTTAGTGGTCACATGGCACACCTAGTAGAAGGTACTGATGTATATGGTACTTGGGGGCATGCGCCATATTACTAGACAACGTATAATGTGGGTGTAATCCATGCATATGGAGGTCAACCATGACCGCGGGATGTTATAAACTCCTTCACGATATAACAAGAAATTGATCCGACTTCGTTATTCAATTCACCTTCATCATTCAACTCGCCTAATTTATCTTAAATTTTTTATTTTATTAGCAGTATGCGGCTTCCTGCTTCTCATAAGAGCTAAATCCTCTAGCATATCCATATGGCACTTATGCAAACCATACATAGAGCAGTACTAAGCCAAGAGGTATATCGGGCGTTGAGGGCCAAGGCCATTGTTCGTAACTGTGGACTTCAAGATGCGATGAACAGATTGATTTTAGATAATCATAGCCAAGATGCCAAGAAGATCTTAAGTCAACATGGATATAAGTCACAAGAGCCACAAATCCATAAAGCCACGACGCCAGGTATTAGAAGGTCCGAAGAGAAAGAGACTTGCAGACTCGCCTGATGAAATAGCATTGATAAAAGAGACGCGGAGCCGGTCACATCGACCAAGCAACACAGAAATCGCGAGAGCAATCGATAGGCCCAGGCAAACTGTGGACGCTTTAATCGATTTGGCTGTGCCTCTTTAGGTAAGATTCGATGTAATTTCTAACATTCTCTTTGCCCTTATAGATCCCCGCATGGCCTTCGCAGAGAACATCGGCATTTAGGGCCAGGAGCTTCTCCATGGACTTTCTCCACTGGCCCAGATCCGATCCCCAGGCCTTGGAGAAAGGCCCGTGGATGTCCTGGCCAAAGAGCACTCTTCCATCGGGGGTATCCAGATAGATCGATATGGACCCTGGTGTATGGCCTGGAGTGTAGAGGCAGAAAAATTCCTTATCGCCTATGCTTAACTTCTCCAATTCGCCTTTGAGGATTATATCCACTTTAACCGGCCTGTACTTTACGCCGTACATGGACGCAGCCGTCCTCTCATCCGCCTGTCCCTCCAGGGCTTCCTGATCCATCTGGTGGGCTACCACCTTGGTGCCATACTTCTCCACCAGGAATGCTAAACCTCCAGCATGGTCTATGTGGCAGTGGGTGGCGATGACATGCCAGATCCTGGCGGGTTCCAGGCCTAAGGATTTGATATTCCGCTCTATCCTGTCGATGCTCAAGCCTACCCCTGCATCTATGAGCACAATCTCGCTTCCTGCATCGGCTAGGTAGATGTAAGCGTCATCGGGGCTGGAGAGGCCTGGGCCTCCCACGGCGTAAACTCCTTCAGTGATCTCCATCCCTTTCATGCCTTCTTTTAAGGCTGGAGAAAGCTTAGAGCTTACGCTCCTTTCTCCACATCCTCCGCCAGGGAGCGGAGCTTCCTTATGCTCCTGTGGTGCTCGATTAAAAGCATAAGGCCTGCCCCTAAGAGGATAAGAAAAGTCCTCTTCAAGGCATCGGGGGCCGTTGATCTGTAGTAGTCAACCTCAATGAAGGGGGCTTGTGAGGGGTTCGACCAGATCAGAGCCGTCCGGTTGGAGTATGTGCTTATATAGTCGGGATCGGGCTTGGCTATCCCCAGGGCCTTCTCCCCAGTGGAGTAGCCCGCAGGCAGCACGACCCTTACCGGCATCCCATCTTTTAGTGCGAGCACGAACTGTTGTCCCTGGGATGGAAGGATATAGCTCAAGGTTCCCGGGGTTGGCTTATCGAAGGCCAGGTCATAGGTATACTCGCCCTGCCAGTAGGTGCTGTTATATTTGAGCCCTACCTTCTCGCCCATGGAGTTGGCCAGGGAAAAGTCCTGAGCCTTGTCATGGAGGACTATGGTGATGCTGCTGGCGTTCACTGGGTGAGCCACCTCTATCCTCTGGGGGTCCAGGCTATAGGTTACCCCATGGAACTCCTCAGAACATGTAGGTATTATCATCAGGGCCAAGAGGGCCAGTATGGCCGTTATGACTATCTTCTCGAAGTGGCTAGACATGTGTTGCGGCAATAATGGACATTCCTCCTTATAACGTTGAGGTTCAGGGATTAAGAAGTGATCAAAGAGAGACCGAGAAAGGATCTAAGAGAGATGGACAGGAGATCTGAGAGGGATTAAAAAGGGGCCAAAAAGGGGCTCGAAAAAGAGTCAATAAGGCCTGTCCTTCCCGGCCTAAAGGAGGAAACCAGGCGTATGGCCCCTCTTTTTTATCAGATTGGAAGAGTATATATTCCAAAAGAGTTTATATCTGCTTGAGGTGCATCTTATCTTAGATACCGTCTTTAGATCCGTAATCTATAAAAAAAATGATGCTAAGGGGAGATAACCCTATAATTAACATACCTATGAGCTAAAGTCCCTTAAAAGAAAAATAATCTTGCATATAGCTATTTGCTCTGGCGATCTTGTGGGAAAATGTCCGGTCCTGTAAGGTGATGGCGTAGGGGGTCTCGGTATAGCACACTTTGTAAAGTGGTACAGAGGTAATGATCCAAAAGCCTCAGAAGTCCCCTGTAATAGAACTAGGACCTCCAAGGCTTCAGAGATCTGCATCAAGATAAAAGGGGCGATAGGTTCTGCAGTGCCGGTGGTCGATGATGCCGCAATAAGCGTAAAGGATACCATCCAGAGGCTAGCCTCGGCTGAGAAGGTTTTGAAAGCTTCAGGCGGCGCCGAAGCAGCTTTTGGCTCCTCAGCTGCAGCTCTAAGCCTCCTTAAAGACGCCAAAGATGCCCTGATGACCTCAGAAGAGATGTGCCGGCTTATCCTAGAGAAGGCCAGCGAGACCGCCTTCGTAGTCCAGGATGGATCCATCATCTTCGCCAACCCCAGGGCTGCAGAGGTCTTCCAGCGCAGCAGAGATGAGATGGGATCGGTATGCTTGGATAGATCTACTGCGGCCTGAACCTGAAGGTGGCCATGGCGGGGAAGGCGTCCCTACCAGAGTTATCTGCAAAGGTCGGCTTTCCAGGCAGGCCGAGGCTGTAGCTACCCCCATCACCTGGGAGGAGAGACCTTCCCTTCTTATCTTCCTGAAGGATATCACCGAGAAGAGGTACGCAGAAGAAGCCCGAAATGAGATGGAAGAGGAGTACAGAGACCTCCAGTGACCTTATACAGACGGTCCATCCGGACGGAAGGATAGGCTTATGTCAATAGAGCCTGGATGGAGGCTCTGGGGTATTCGGAAGAAGAAACTGTCGATCTTTCCATCTTCAAGGCCATCCATCCTCACGGCAGAGCCCACTGTGAGGATATTTTTCCAGGAGTCTCTCAGGCGAATAGGTTTGCGAAGGATGAGCTGGAGCTCCAGAGCAGGGACGACAGGAAGATAATCGTTGGGGGCAACATAAGCCGCCGGTTCAAGGATGGACGGCCTTACCAGATCAGGTGCGTCTGCAGGGATGTAACTGAAGGTAGGCAGGTCAAAGAAGCTTTACACAGAGCTCATGAAGAACTGGAGCATGCTTAAAGGGCGAAAGAGCAGCTGGTGGAGCAGATGAGGTCCGAGAGGGCCATGTTCAAGGCGGTCTTGAAGCAGATGTCTGCAGGAATATTGATCGCCGATGCCGATGGCAAGGTTCTCCTGGGCAACGATCAGATGAAGGGCCTGTAGAGGATGCCATCTCTACCCGCGGCTGGCATCCAGGAGTACCATCAGGAGTATATGTGCTATCACCCGGATAGCAGGGCCTTATGCCCTGGAGGAGAGGCCTTTAGCCAGATCGGTCTTCCGCGGAGAGGAGGTTCATGACTAGGAGATGCATATCCTGAGGGGAGACAGGTCCAGGGGCATAGTCCTGGCATCCTCGGATTCGATGAAGGATGCCAGGGGGACGGTTATAGGAGGTGTTGTCATCTTCTACGACATCACTGAGCACAAGAGGATGGAGGAGAAGCTTAAGTCTACCAGGGAGGAGCTGGGGGCGGGAGATCAAGGAGAGGACTGCCGAGCCACTCAGAGCCAACAGGGACCTCCAGGCGGAGGTCGTGGACCGCGGTAAGGCCGAGGAGGCAGCTGAGGCTGGCGGTCTCAAGGCCAAGTCGGAGTTTTTGGCCAATATGTCCCACGAGATCCGCACACCCATGAATGCGGTGATAGGCATGACTGGCCTCCTTCTGGATGCCGATTTAACCCTCGGGCAAAAGGAGTGCATCGAGACCATAAGATCCAGCGGGGACGCCCTTTTAGCAATCATCAACGATATCCTGGACTTCTCCAAGATCGAGGGCGGAAAGATGGAGTTGGAGAGCCAGCCCTTTGATCTTAGGACCTGTATAGAGAACTGCATGGAGCTGGTGGCGGGCAGGGGCAGCTGAGAAGGGCTTAAACCTGGCCTATTCCATGGAGGACGGAACGCCGAGCCATATCTTGGTAGACCCAACCAGGCTGCGCCAGATCCTGGTCAACCTCCTGGGCAACGCTGTCAAGTTCACCGAGGCTGGGGAGGTGGTGGTCTCCGTCGCCTCCAGGGCGGTAGACGGCGAATGGTGCCGGGTCCACTTCTCAGTCAAGGACACAAGGACACGGGCATAGGCATTCCTCAGGGCAGGATGAACCACCTCTTCCAGTCTTTCTTCCAGGTAGATGCCTCTACCACCCAGAAATATGGTGGAACGGGCCTGGGCTTGGCCATAGGCAAGAGGCTGGTGGAGATGATGGATGGGAACATCTGGATAGAGAGCGCGGAAGGTGTGGGCTATACTTTCCACTTCACGATCATGGCCAAGAAAGTACAGGACGATCTCCACCCATACCAGAGGCTATCTCATCCTGGCCTGGAAGGAA
Source organism: uncultured Methanotrichaceae archaeon (assembly GCA_964556405.1). Lineage (GTDB taxonomy): Archaea > Halobacteriota > Methanosarcinia > Methanotrichales > Methanotrichaceae > UBA114. The sequence goes on from CAZKWM010000013.1 coordinate 10,277, forward strand.
AGAGGATCCTGGCCGTGGGAGAAAATGAGACTAATCGGAGGATACTGGACCATCACCTGAGGGGTTGGGGTATGGTGCCCGTGAGATCAACCTTGGATGCAGGCGATCTTATGAAGATCTCTTTGGAGGAGTTCGATGCTACCATCCTGGATCTGCTCTGGGTCGATGATCTATCCCTGATCAAGGGGATTAGAGAGCGGAGGAAGGATCTGCCCATCCTAGTCCTGACCTCCCTCGACCGGTTTTCAGCTGATGAGGACCTGGAGATATCTGCCTTCCTGACCAGGCCCATAAAGCCGTCCCAGCTCTACGATGCCCTTCAGGGAATCTTCTCGGGGCCTTCGTCCTCCTCTGCAGTCAAGATTCAGCCCCTGCGTCCCACGCGGACCACCACCTACGCATCCTCTTGGCCGAGGATAACGTGGTGAACCAGAAGGTGGCGCCCTGCTAATGCTCAAGAAGATCGGGTACAGGGCGGATGTGGCTGCCAATGGCTTGGAAGTTCTACAGGCCCTGGAAAGGCAACATTACGACGGTCGTTCTCATGGATGTTCAGATGCCCGAGATAGACGGCCTGGAGGCTGCCAGGGCCATCATGGATCGGTGGCCTGACAGAGGAACGAAGATCATAGCCATCACTAGCTTACGCCATGGAATGTGACAGGGAAAGTTACCTCGGCGCAGTCATGGACGATTACGTGAGCAAGCCGGTGCAGATACAGGAGCTGGCCGAGGCACTGGGAAGGTGCAGGGATGCGGATGGCCCCTCCTCTGAGCCGAGCTGACCCGATCTCTTGATATGCTTTAGGGTGGCCTTTCTGGTCATGAAGGCGTTTCTCATAGACTTAGATGGCGTCCTTTACGTGGGGAAGACGCCTATAGAGGGAGCCAGAGAATGCCTGAAGCTTCTGGAGAAGAAGGGCTACGACTACAGGTTCGTCTCCAACATCACCAGGAGGTGCAGAAGTTCTGTGGCAGAGCGGCTCAAGGGTATGGGGTACGATGTGGGCTCTGAGAGGATCTTTACTCCGCCCCTGGCAGCGGTGGAGAGGATCAGAAGCTCGGGAAAGGAGAAGAGCTGCTTCCTCCTTACCACCGGAGATGTCCACAAGGACTTTCTGGCAGGGGGCGTGGTGCCTTCAGAGGACAGCGATTATATTGTGGTGGGTGATGCAGGCGATGCCTTCACCTACGACCGGCTGAACAAGGCCTTGAGGTTGGCCCTGGATGGGGCTGAGATCCTGGCCCTGGAGATGAACAGGTACTGGATGGATTCCGATGGGCTGGTTCTATCCACAGGTCCTTTCGTTGCAGCTCTGGAGTACGCCACTGGCAAAAAGGCTCAGCTCATGGGCAAGCCCTCTCCCGACTTCTTCGACATGGCTTTGAAGGACATGGGCGTCCAGGCCAGGGATGCGGCCATGATAGGCGATGATATATTGGGCGATGTGGGTGGTGGTCAGAAGGCCGGAATGAAAGGAATCCTGGTGAAGACTGGGAAGTACAGGGAGGACCAGGATTCACAGTCTGGGGTAAAGCCAGACCTAATCCTGCCGTCGATAGCCAGGCTTGTGGATCACCTCTGATCCATTTGCCGGTCATTCAGGGTTTTCTTCTCAGAGGGTTTATTCTTCCTGGATCTTATCAATACATCCTTTGATCTCTTCATATTTTATTAACGTTTAAATAGATCTCAGCAAGAGAGTCCTGCATTACCCTCCTATCCTACTTTTTGTCGTAAAGCATTTATTCCTGGCAGTTTAGTAGTGATTTTGGCTCTTACCCTGTGATTGATCGGCGTTTTATGTATTTATCATTGATATTTTCTTTGATAGGCCATATAACCCTGTATATTACAGTGATTATTCAGATTATTGTTAACTAAACTTACAACAACTCAAATGACGACAATATCTTTGTCGGCAACACGATCACCGGTCCAGCGACTACGACCTACTACTTCACTGCCCTCTTGAATCCAAGGACCTACTACTTCAGGAGCGACCCCCATCCGACGATGAATGGCTCCTTCATAGTGACGTAAGGCTAGTAACGTAAGGCCCAAGAAGCATCTTGCGGGCGTTGCCTTTCCCGCCCGCGCCCTTTTATTGATAAGCCACCTTTAAGATAATACAAATCTAACATTTTGATATTTTGAACCTTAAATGCGGACAATACTTGCTTAAAAGGACAAACAACAAGTTCACAAAGAACATTATGCTAAATAGCTCTGATGAGATAGAGCAGAGCCCATGGCAGATCACCTTGCGTTGATGTAAATCTGCTCTTATAATAGGATAGGCGGTAGTTCTCCCAGCCAGTCTAAGGCAGGGACTTCTGACAAACTATTTCACCTTGAGGGACATAAAAGTCTTTGATATGCTCCCAGAAAACGAGGTTGAGGAAGCCAAGAACGGGGCCGTTGGGGAGGCTGAGGAAGGGCTCGATATCGAGGTCAAAGCCGAGCCTAAGATAGAGGATATCAAAGAGGCGGTGATCATAAGGCGTTTCAAGCCCGATGACCTGGCCGACGCCCTGGAGCTTGACAGGGAGGTCTTTGGAGGATATGATCCATCCATCTTTAGGGCTTTCTGCGAGTACCATCCCAGGACCACCCTGGTCGCCGACAGGCTGGGCGATGTGGTGGGATTCGTGCTCGGGTTCAAGCACACGCCCTTGGAGGGCAGGGTGTTCTGGCTGGCGGTGAAGCCCGATTACCAGAAGCTCGGGATCGGCAGGAGGCTTCTGACTACCATCCTTAGGACCTTCAGGCTCATGGGGGCGGTGAGCGCGACCCTGGAGGTCAGGATCAGCAACAAGAACGCCCAGGCCCTTTATACCAGCATGGGCTTTGAGATGACGGGAATATTTCCTGGCTATTATTCTGACAGCGAGGCGGCCATCATCATGAAAAGGCGCCTGTGACCACCCATCTTTCAACCGTTTTCTCTGCGGCCCTCGGCGTCTCTGAGCTATTTAATCTGCGTTTCCTTATCCTGGAAAGCTCTTACTCTACGCCCTTAGCGGTAATCCTGAACTCGGCAGTCTCTCCGTCCGGCCTGGACCTGTGCTTCATGATCCTGGCTCTCCTTCGGCCCTCTGTTCCTGCCTTCTCCAGGCCAAGGATGGCCTTACAGGTGTGCTCGACGGAAGTTCCTCCCAGAGGCTTGAAGGCCCCTGTCTCCAGGTCGGTGTAAACCTGATTGGTGATGAGGACAGGTATCCTGTGTTTCCTGGCCAGCTCCTGAAGGTCGCCTATCTGGTTAGAGAGCAATCTTCTAACCGCACGGTTGTCCTCGGCCTCCAGCAGAATCCTGTAAAGGGAGGTGGCTGAGTCCAGGACCACCAGGCCAAGATCGCTTCCGGCGATCTTGGCGGCATCCTTGATAGCCGAGTGCTGCTGCTCCAAGTTTAAGGGCTCAAAGATCACGATCTTGGAGGCGATCTCCTTGGCGTTCTCCCCCGCAATCTGGCTGAACCTGTCCACCGAGAAGCCCTCGGTATCTATGTAGATGACCCTGTAGCCCCGGTTCACAGCCTGGACCGAGATCTGGAGAGCTATGTTGGTCTTGCCCGAGCCTGCCTCGCCGTAGAGCTGGGTTATGATTCCAGCCTCAAAGCCCCCACCCAGGAGGGCATCGACTGCCTGGCACCCTGAAGGCAACCTATCTAGAGAAATCATAACTTTTCAATCTTACTAATGATCATATATGTAAGTACCTATCAAGCCTGTCCATGAGCCTGTCCATGGCCTCCTTTTCCCTGGGGCCGCCACATCGGTTTATGATCCTGTGCATCTTGTGGATCTCGTTGTAGTAGGAGTCGGCCCTGAGAGCTATGTATCTGGTGGCGGCGATGGCGCACTCCACCACCAGGTTGGAGCCGCGGTTAAAGGCCCTAAAGTCCCTCCTCAGGAACTCGCCCTCCACGAACTGAACCTGAGTGATGATGATGTCCGAGCGCATAGGCTCACAAGTGAAATAGGCCCAGGACTCGGCATCCTTTAGGGTGGGATGACCATACCTGATCTCAAAGGAACCATCCGGGGCATCGCCAAGGGCAGTCTCGGCGAAGATCCAGGCATCGTGGGTGACGTTGGCCACGAACCAGCCCGTGGCCAGTATGTTCTCGAAGGTTCTGGACCCAGCAAAGAGCCTTATGGTCAGATTATCGCCGTTCCTGATGAGCCCTAAGGGGGCGGCATTCATTACGCCATCGTTCTCTGTAGTAGCTATGACCTCGTTGATCCCATCCAGTATCCCCAGGTCATCCAGGGCTTTAACGTCTTTAATCTCCATCAGAACCGCAAATTCTTGGTCAAGGCTATAAATAAAGATGCCGCAATGAGGTCCGCTGTCGACCCTGGGTTGATATCTTCACTTAAAAGCTCTCTATCCAAATACGAGGCTGCGGAAAGCCCCTCGTCCTTAAGGGCCAAAGCCGCCCTGGCCGAGACCTGGAGGGCCACCATCTTCCCGAACTTGGCCTGAATGAGGCTGTCTGGAACCTCCGAGAGGGCCAGGAGAAAGGTTCTTACCACGCCGCAGTTGAGGCCGTACCTGGATACGTTCTTCCCCAGGACTTTAGATAGGTAAAAGGATCTTTGGAAGGCGGTGGACCACTCCCTGGCCACCAAGTCATGATCTTTGGAGAGCTTCATCAGATCCAGAAGGGTCTTTCCCTGAGCCTTAAGGATATCTAGGGCGGTTTTATCTTTGAGGCTGAACTTCCCGACATCAACCACCCTGGCTCCGGCCAGATCGAAGGCCCTGTAAAAATCGATGGCGTCGGCAACGGTTGTGCTCTCAAGGACGGATTTTATTTCAATTTCCAAGGCCCCCGGCTTTCCCGCAGCCATAGCCAGGGGAATAAGGAGGGTCAAGGATCCAAAATGGGTGTTGCCTGAGAGCCCCCAATCCCTCCAGGCTTTAACCGCCTCCAGGATAAGCTCTCCAATGCCTACCTCGCCTAGGACCGCCCGGCGAAAGACGGGGTAGGCGGAGACGGCACTGATCACGAACTGCTGGAAGCTCATGTCCCCGAAGTCGTGGCACCTGTCGATGTTTCCTGGCTTGGGGCTGGAGGAGAGCTCCAGGAGCATGGAGAGCTGGGCGTTCTGGGCAATCCTATCGGCCATCATGGCCGCAGGAGGTTCTTAGCCAGGTCTTTTTTGAGGCGCATATACTCCTTTCCCGAGATCCCATACCCTCTAAGGGCGGCATCCCTGAGGTAGCAGGGCTTGGTGATCTTGCAACACCACACCAGACTGCCGAAGCACGTGCCGTCGCCCTTCTCCAGGGGGGTGCCCTTGGCCAAAGCAAGTTTTTTCTGCACGAAGCTCTCGGGAGTAAAGCCAGCCTTCTTCAGGGCTCCAAGGACCGGGCAGTTCTTGACTGGAGGACAGCAGAAGGCAAGACCCCTGAGGTCTCCTCCTGAGCAGATGTGCTTGGGGCAGTTGTACCATCCGGATTGGTCGTCGTACTTGCCTACCTGATCAGAGAGCCTTTTTGCAAAGCCTGGTTCAGGAGATTGGAGGGAAATCATATCCGCTCCCATGGCCAGGAGGGCCTTGGCATCTTCGAAGTCCCCGACGTCGCCCATGGCCATGATCTTCGGGCCCATGGCGTCGGCCGCCTTCTTCAAGATCTTCGGGCCCACGCCGTTCATTCCGGTCAGGTCCAGGTGGATGATGTCCAGCCCGGCGCAGCCAAGCTCAGCCACCGTCCCACCCCGGAGGATCTCAGGCTTGACCCTGACCGAAAGGGTAGTGCCGCACTTCTTTATTTTAGAAACCAGATCCTTCATCCTCTCTGGGTCATACTCGTCAGAAAAGTCGATCTCCAGAAGGTACAGGTTCTTACCTGCCATCCTGGCGGCGTCCATGATGGGGCCGTCCTCAGGGGATCCGATGGAGAACCCCAGGGGCGCGACCTTATCCTTTCCCGTATCCCCGGAATCTCCCAAGCCTCCTCTCTGATCCCTCAAAGCCTCCTCGACCTCCTCCAGGGTGGTTCTGTCCAGGTCGAAGCTCTCCAGGAGGAAGAGACCGCCAAAGCCGGATTTGAGTCCATGCCCTGGGAGAACTACAGCCACCGGGCTGCTGAGGCTGAGGTATCCTACTTCGAGCATCGAAAGGGATCATGGGTCAGGAGGATGATATCAGCCTTTCGCCATAGATGTTTTGATCCTGGGTCGCCCTTAATGTTAGACCATCCTTTATATCGAAGGATGGACAAGAAGGGAGCGGTGTTACGATGGTATCGTTAAGATTGGATGCTGAGGCCGCGATAAGGGGCACAGACGACCAGGAGAAGCACCCCATAGTTGCCAAGGTGAAGGGCACCGGCAAGGATGGAGGTCTCAGCGTTCAGGTATCCGGAGAAGATTCAAAGCCCATTGGCGCCAAGGTATCGGGTGACTCAGAGAGCCCCATTGCACTGGCACCCATAACCTTGATCCCCGATGTAAAAGCAGCAGTAGAAGCCTTAAACCTTGGAAACCTCATGGATTCACTAGCCAAGATATCCCAGGGGCTAAAGGTTGAGGTATCCAGCAGCAAGGGTGAGCCCATATCTCTCGCCCCTGTAACCGTGGCCTTGGGAAAGATCCCTGTAGATATCACCATCTCGGTCATCTCCCCGGCCGAGGAGCCCGTCTTCAGGATAGAAATCAAGGGGTCTGTCGGCAGCCCCTGATCCTAGCTCTTGGATCTGTCCTTCCGGTAGCCACGCAGGATGTAGATTGCAGCTCCTATGATGGCCAGGATCACAACTGCGTCCATGAGGTGAAACCATCCTCTGAGAGAGTCCCACCTGGAGCCCAGGAGCACGCCTACGTAACCCAGGGCAAGGCACCAGGGAAGGGAACCTAGGAAGGTGAAGAAAGAGAATTTCTTGAAATCCATCCTGACTATGCCAGCCGGCAGGGAGATATACGTCCTGAGCACGGGCAGCACCCTGCTTAAAAGGACGGCCTTATCGCCGTACTTTTGGAACCAATCATCAGCTAGGTCGAGCTTTTTATGGCTTATGAGGATGTATCTGCCGTGCTTCTCAAGAAAGGGCCTCCCGCCACTCAGACCCACGAAGTAGGCGATAACGGAACCGAAGAGGTTGCCCAGGGCTCCTGCTAAGGTGATGCCAAGAAGGGTCATCTTACCCTCGGAGACCACGAAGCCGCTGAAGGGCATGATGATCTCGCTTGGGAAGGGTATGCAGGCACTCTCCAAAGCCATGGCAAAGAAGACGCCACTGTAACCAGTGGCACTGATCAGGCTAACTATGAGGTTGCTGACATACTCTACGATGCCTATCATTCGGAAGAATTAAAGACTTTGATATATTGAAGCTTTTCCTATGGGACTAAGGCTTGAAAGATCTATGAAATGGCTGATTTATCAAGGTTTCTCTTCTGCCATTGAGGATTTCTAAGTAATTATGCAAGAATGATTTTCTCATCTTGCGCATTTAGAAGCGATAAATCGGTTGTGGATAAGGGATCTTAAAACGTTATGATGGGCTTTTGCTATAGATAGATGGTAGGCAGATGATTGAAGTGTTCTAATTACTTGAGAATAATTATAAATTTAATATATATTGATGGTACTCAGCCAAGGTCCATCGGAGGCAGAATCCTTTCAGTCCAATGAACCAGTAGTTTAGGAAAAGATCAGGGCTAATCCCCGCCTTTTCAAAGGCGGGATACAGCCCG
>CAZKWM010000014.1:0-17962 GCA_964556405.1 uncultured Methanotrichaceae archaeon
CAGGACCGCTCTACTCAAAGCGACCGGACAATCCCATGGGTGCCCCTTTAAAAGGAATTGAAGAGGTCATAAGATTAGCTCTCACCGATAGATCCAAGCTGGCCCGTGATCTAGGGAGAGTAAACTTCCATACTCCTGCCAGCCCGGAGTTCTATCGTTGGATTGAGGGCTTAATGATGGAAGCATCTCTTCAGGCAACGATTCATGGTATCGAGGAGCTTAGGGATAGAGATCTACGACAGGAGATTCCTCATATCAGTATCCCTACAAGGATCTACCATGGGGTTCACGATCAGGTAGTCTCCTTTGCCCTGGCAAAAGAGCAGCACCGCCTAATTAAGAATTCGGTGTTAGTACCTTTCCATAACAACGGTCATGGCCTGTTCTATGATGAGAAGGATAAATTGAATGAAAAGCTAGCGAAATTCCTCCAGGAATAGCGGATTCCTTTGGGTTTGATTTTAATTTTTGGGTTTAAAATTATACGTCCTATATTGCCGCTTAAACAATCCCTTTATAGAATAACAATTGTTAATATTTGATCGGAGAAGAATGATGAAACGGATATACATGGATCATGCTGCAACCACTCCAACAGCACCGGAGGTGCTTGGTGCCATGCTGCCTTATTTCTCAGATAATTACGGCAATGCTTCAAGCCTCCACAGCTTCGGGAGAGATGCCAGGGAAGCCGTTGATGATGCCAGATTCAAAGTGGCGAGGTTTATCAATGCTGAGCAATCTGAGATTTATTTCACCAGCGGCGGCACCGAGTCCGATAATCTGGCTCTGAAGGGAATCTCCTGGAGAAATAAGAGCAAAGGGCGCCATATCATAACGTCTGCCATTGAGCATCCTGCTATATTGGAGACGTGTAGGGCCTTAACTAAGCAAGGCTTTGATGTGACTTACCTTCCCGTCACAAAAGACGGGATTATAGAGATAGAGGCTTTAAGATCTGCTATTCGCAAGGACACCATTCTCATATCCATCATGCATGCCAACAACGAGATAGGAACTATACAGCCTCTTGAGGAGATTGGAGAAATTGCCGCAGCAAGGGGAATTTATTTCCATTCAGATGGCGTTCAAACTACGGGTAAGATCCCTGTTAACGTAAAATCTTTGGGTGTTAATGCCTTCTCGATATCAGGACACAAGCTCTATGGACCTAAAGGTATTGGAGCTCTCTACCTACGGAAGGACGTGAAGATAGAGAGCATCATCCAGGGCGGAGGCCATGAGGACGGCCTTAGATCGGGGACTGAGAACGTCCCTGGAATCGTAGGCCTTGGAAGGGCCTGCGATCTGGCCAAGGAGATCATGGCCAAAGAAGCCGGGAGGCTGACCGCCCTCAGAGATCGCCTCAAGACGTTCGTCCTTTCCAGCATCGAAGAGTCTTGGCTAAATGGACATCCTACCAAGAGGTTGCCTTCCAATCTGAACTTCGGATTCAAATATATCGAGGGCGAATCTCTGCTACTTCTCCTGGATTCCAAAGGGGTTGCCGCGTCCACAGGTTCTGCATGCTCTTCCAAGAAGCTTGCTCCAAGCCACATCCTCACAGCCATCGGGCTTAAGCCCGAGGACTCCCATGGATATTTGAGGATAACTTTAGGGAGAAGTAATTCCAATGAGGACATTGACTACGCCGGAGGAGCTATCCTGGAGTCCGTAGAAAAACTTAGAATGATATCGGCCCTGAGGTCTGTGAAAGTATCCCCTGTATGTGGCTCGCTCAAACATCAAAGCTAGGTTTGTTATCTTATTTTTTCCTACCGCCACACCTTCAAATCAATTCCCTCGACCCTCAGCCTCTTTCCTTCAGAATGAACAATAATTCCTGAGTGAACCTGCTGCATGATGCAATGGCTGGGAAGGAACTTTATGGTCTCACCAACATTGGGAACCCGGCCCCACTTCACAGACCCTTCGAAGCCTGTTACCATGCAGACGCCTACATCCTTGTACTGAAGACCGCTATCGTCTAACAGCTGATGAGGGCTTGCCAGGTGAACGGTAACAACACCTTTACTGTAATCGATCACTTTGGCGAAATGTATTACAGGGCATCCCAAAGGCCTGTACCTCAGTATGTCTCCGGATTCTATCTTCATCCTTCTATCAAAGGGGTGAAGATCCTCGCGACAAGAGGGCTCTCCAGGCATGGGGCCCAGGCTAAAATCGGCCTTGTTGCTATTGGTACTATCCAAAGATGCAAGGGTGCCCTTTCCACAGTTTGCACACTGAGGTAGCATATCTTTTGCTTCTTCTGCTCTTTCCAGTAGATGCCTTGCATTAATTGATGCTCCCGCAATAGATATTTCCTCAGAGGATATTTTTTCATGAGATGTTTCCTCAACAACCTGGTGAGTGGATAGATACACCTCTATTTCAGCCCTAGCATTAGTAAACCTCTCCTGCTCTAGATAAGGGCACTTGCTCACATCCCCGCTTCTCTCTGCGATATCGGCGTAGTCCCTGCATTGCCTGTAACCACAACGGCCACAGTTGTACCCAGGGAGCATTTTGGATATATTGACCATAATCAGCTACCTACCAATCACCTAGGTTCTGTCAAATAGTTCAAAACTTTATTATATTACGCCCTTTAAGTTGGATAGAGCAAACGGATGCAAGAAATAATTCCAAAGCCGGTTAAAGTTATAATCGCTATGCTTTTGCTTTCTGTGTACATTCAAAGCGATCCCAGTTCCCGGTCTCTTCAGAACCTATTACATCTGCTTCTCCGAAATCCTCCAGGCCCCCAACCTTGAGACCCATCTGCCCGGTCGGATAAGAGGCAGCCTGGTGGATCTGGGCGGCAAGGATCCTATCGATCTCCATCTGTCTGTGGTTGACAAAGATATTATCCATGCGCCTTGGGTTTACCAGATCTATCGCCACACTGGCCGTCACATCAAGGCCTATGACCTCCATAAGATCCCTCCTAAGCTCTTCCTCCATGGCTATATCTGCCTGAACCTGCTCCAGATCCTGGAAAGTCAGGGTTTTCTCAAGGGTTCTAAGCCTCGTCTCCAGCTTGTTCTGCCGGTCGAGGAGCCTGCTCATAATCATAAGCATGGGATCAGGAAGCGCTCCGTGATTCAGATCCACTGTAGACCTTGGTATCTCTGACTCGGCGATCTTTCCGGGAACGCCAACCACCGTAGCTCCGGTGGGAACGGACTTTACTACCACGGACCCGGCGCCGATCTTGGACCCTTTGCCCACGGTTATGGGACCGAGGAGGATGGAACCGGCACCTACGGTCACGCCATCTTCCAAGGTGGGATGGCGCTTGGCCTTATCGAGGCTGGTTCCTCCAAGGACCGTTCCCATGTACATGAGCACATCATCTCCCACTTCAGCAGTCTCCCCTATTACAACTCCCATGCCGTGGTCTATGAAGAACCTGCGGCCGATTTTTGCGCCGGGGTGGATCTCCACGCCCGTGATAAACCGGGACAGGTGGGAGACGAACCTGGCCAGGAAGAACAACTTGTGCATCCAGAGGTAATGGGAGATCCTGTGCATCCAGATGGCATGGAGCCCCGGATAGCAGAAGAAGACCTCCCAGACGGTTCTCGCTGCTGGGTCTTTGGCAAAGACCGTCTGGATATCCTCTCGGATGCTCATCTTTGGGCGACCTCTATGGTCTTGGCAACTCCTCGATCGGACAGGAACTCGAAGAGCTCTGTGCTCAGGTACCTCTCGCCGGTATCCGGGAGGATCACCACTATCAGCTTGCCCTTGTTCTCAAGCCTGGCTGCCACCTGAAGACCTGCAAAGGCGGCGGCCCCTGAGGATATACCCACCAGGATTCCTTCCTCCCTGGCCAGCCGCCGGGCAGTGGCCACGGCATCCTCGTACTCCACCTTGAAGATCTCATCCACCAGGTTACCCCTGAAGACGTCAGGCACGAAACCTGCTCCGATGCCCTGGATCTTATGGGGTCCGGGCTTTCCTCCGGACAGGACGGGCGACGTAGCAGGCTCCACGGCTATGGCCTTGAAGCCGGGCTTTCTGGACTTTATGATGTCGGCTATGCCGGTGATGGTTCCGCCGGTGCCGACGCCTGCCACTATGATATCAGCCTGGCCGTCGGTATCCCTCCATATCTCCTCGGCCGTGGTCTTCCTGTGGATATCGGGGTTGGAAGGATTCCTGAACTGCTGCGGAATGTAGTAGTACCTGGGGTCCTTGGCTAGCATATCTTCGGCTGTAGCCACGGCGCCTCTCATGCCCTGGCTTCCTGGAGTGAGAACCAGGTCAGCACCCAGGGCCTGGAGAAGCTTCCTTCTCTCTATGCTCATGGTCTCGGGCATGACCAGGACCAGCTTGTATCCCTTGGCGGCGCAGACGAAGGCTAGAGCGATGCCGGTATTGCCGCTGGTAGGTTCCAGGATGATGGTATCCGGCTTTATGTGACCTGCTCTCTCTGCAGCCTCTATCATGGATACGCCTATGCGATCCTTTACGCTGCTTAGGGGATTGAAGGACTCCAGCTTGACAACAACGGTTGCATCCAGGCCTTTAGTCACTCTATTCAGTTTTACCAAGGGCGTGTTGCCTATGGTCTTGGTGAGATCTTCGTAGATCCTTACCATAACTCAACCTCTAAATCGAACCTTTTTTCATGAAAGGCAGTTATACCTCCATGAGGGGTTTTTAAATCAGCGAGCATCTTTATGGAAATCCTCGCACTTTTGGCCACTTTGTGCTTAACCTCTTTGAAGAAGATAAAGCTCCTTATAGAGGCAATATATGTCGCTTTCTACATGTTTTGGCGAATTCTAAGGAGAGGTTGTATGGAAATGAGAATTATATGGATACATGAATCGTTATTACGATCTTTGGATTTATGGGTGCCGTAGAAGAATCCTGATCATATAAGCCCTGGAAAAAGGCCCTGGACAAGGGGATAGACCTCAAATGCCCAGGGCTTTTCCATATCATCAATCTGTTATAGATAGATAGGAACTTACCATCCTCTAGACTGCAGTATTTCGCCTTCAGGGATAAGGCTGGCATTCAGACCTTTCATAGCAGCCCCTAAACCCTTGGAGACCTGGACTAATATAAGAGAATTATCGTAGTTGTGGGCGGCCCGAACTATTGCCGTTGCCATAGCCTGAGGGTTCTCGGACTTAAAGATCCCTGAGCCCACAAAGACGCCGTCGGCTCCAAGCTGCATCACCAGAGCTGCATCGGCGGGCGTAGCTATGCCTCCGACGGCGAAGTTCACTACAGGAAGCCTCTGCATCTTGGCGCACTCAGCTACCAAATCTACGCTTGCCTCAATCTCCCTGGCTACCTTAGTCAGTTCTACCTTTTCCATGCCCTTGAGAGCCCTGATTTGGCTCTGGATCTCCCTCATGTGGAGAACGCGGCCTGGCTAATGTCTCCTGTCCCAGCCTCGCCCTTGGTCCTAATCACCGCTACTCCCTCGGCTATGCGCCTACAGGCCTCACCTAAATTCCTGGCACCGCAGACGAAGGGTATGGTGAACTTGGTCTTTTCTATGTGGAACTTGTCTGCAGGGGTTAGGACCTCGGACTCGTCCACCATATCTACATCTAGGGCCTCCAGGATCTGAGCTTCCACAAAATGGCCGATCCTGGCCTTGGCCATGACTGGAATGGTCACGGCGTTTATGATCTCCTCGATGACGGCTGGGTCTGCCATCCTGGCTACGCCGCCCACCTTCCTTATATCGGCAGGGACCACGTGGAGGACCCTGAACGCTAACGTTCCTGCCTCCTCGGCAATGGCCGCCTGCTCAGGCGTTGTGACATCCATTATGACGCCCCCTTTCTGCATGCTAGCAAAGCCGCGCTTGAGCATCTCAGTGCCGAATCTTAGGTTTTCAAGCTCCATATATGCCTTAAAACATCTTTGAACGATGTAATTGGACTCCCTAGTTTGGCAGCTTGAATTAATATCTTCGCGTTGAGGCAACTTAATACCCTTTAACGTCCATACCATTACCCTTTAATGAAATCTTCTCTTTGCCCTTTGGGATAACCTGGTATGAAGTTTTTATATTCCTTGAATCAAGATCCTCAAACCCTAATTGCAGAAACCCTAAGTTTTGCAATCTGAATATCATCCATGAAGCTAGCCCTGATCTTGATCTCCTCGCCATAAGGAAGTCTTCTGTAAGCGATATCCGTCTCCTGCTCACTGCCCCTATCGCAATAGCGGGCCACTATTCTACAGGCAGCCTCGGTTAAATCAAGTGTAAATAGACCTCTTCCAACTGCAACAGGTCCTTTCACGACCGTTGGCCAAAAGAGATAATCACCTTCCTTTGCCAGGATTGTGAGACTTTTATTATCATTCTCGTTTCTGCCTACTATTACCTTGGCATCTTTAGAGAGCCTAAAGTATCTGCCCCATTTAAGCAGGTTTATGTTGGGCATATCAAGCTCGTCATGCTTCAAAAGATCCTTTATCTTCCTAGCAAACTCGGGATCCGTTAAAAGACAGCCTCCTGCAGCACAGGGATAATCCTTAATGCTCAGGTCCTTAGCCAGAGTTATTTGGGGCTTTCTGGAACGGCCGGAGATGTTCAGCATACTCTCCCGGCTGATCCACCCCATCTTCTCAGGGATGGTCGGAGGCAGAAGCCTCGCCGAGAGAGGCCGTACCACCAGGCCGTCAAGCCCTGCCTCCGTCTCTATAAGGTCCATCTGCTTTCTGAACTGGCTCATGGGCCTCTGGCCCAAGACCTCGCCGGTGATGACGAAGGAGGCACCCACCTCCTCCATGAGTCCCTTGCTCTTCTTAAAGAAAAGAATCCTGCAATCGATGCAAGGGTTCATATTGGATCCATAGCCGTGCTTGGGATTTGTTAGAACCTGAAGGAAATCATCAGTGGCATCGATGACCTTAAGTTCAATGCCCAGAGTATCTGCCACCCTCCTGGCATTGCTTCCACATCCCATATTAGAAGCTCGGCGATCGCATAGGCAGAAGGGAGTCTTGAAGTTCACGGCGAAAAGCTCTAAGCCCTCGCGGTTCATGAGCTCTGCAGCGATGGTGCTATCCAGGCCGCCGGATAAAAGTATAATCGCTTTCACGGTTCTATCCTTTTATTTTTGTTATAGTCTCTTGTTCAGTTTAAATTCTAACCTTTACAGCACGTTAATGCAGTTTCAGTCCCTTTCTCAGAGTTTTCTCAGAGGTCCTTTCCCTTTCTGACCAGAATCATCCAGACTCCAGGGGAGATGCTCTTGAGCTCCTTGAGATCGTGTCCTTCATTTTTGAGGCTCGTAGAGACATTGGCTACAGCCTCAGGATCGTCCAGATGGATGGTGAGATCCTCGCCCGTTGCCATCTCCTCCAGCTTTAACTTGGTCTTGACGAAGGTGTAGGGGCAGACCTCACCTCTGAGATCAAGTTCCTCGGCCATAGTTGCATCTCTCTGGAACTTCTGAAACTGCATCTTCATCAGCGCAGTTCTTCTGAAGGATCTCGCGGATAACTGGCTTATCTCCGCAGACGACGCATTCTTTGTTCTTCTCGGCTACCGCCTCATAGAAGCTCATATCCAGGGCATTAAAGCAAAGGAGCCTTCCTGCCAGGGTCTTGCCTATTCCCAGGAGGAATTTCAGGGCCTCTGCCGCCTGGATGGAGCCTATGATCCCGGGCAGAACTCCAAATACCCCTGCCTCCTGGCAGCTGGGTACAAGTCCTAGAGGGGGTGCCTTCTTGAAAAGGCAACGATAGCATGGTCCTTGCTCAGGAACTACGGTAGTTGCATATCCCTCGTATCTCAGGATGCTGCCATGAGAGAAGGCTTTCTTCTCCAGAACGCAGGCATCATTGATGAGGTAGTGGGTGGGAAAGTTATCGCTTCCATCAACTACGAAGTCATAGCCTCTGATTATCTCCCGGGCGTTTTCTCCTGTCAGGCGCTCTTCTAAAGCTACTACATCGACATCGCTATTTAGTGTGCGAATGAAGTGCTTTGCCGATCTGGCCTTTGGGGCTCCCAGGCTGCCGCCATGGATGATCTGCCTCTGAAGGTTGCTTATCTCTACAGTATCGCTGTCTATGATCCCCAAGGTCCCTATGCCCGCGGCTGCCAGGTATGCGATAGCAGAGGAGCCAAGGCCGCCAGCGCCTATGACCAGAACCCTGGAGCTCAGAAGCTTTCTTTGCCCCTTTCCTCCAACCTCGGGCAGAAGGATCTGACGTGAGTAGCGCTTTATCTGATCCTCGGTAAATTTTAATGACACTGATTTTCCTCTTTTAGATTCTGCCTGTACTATCCCACAATATTCAGTTCTATCCTGAATATTCAGCCTACAACATCATCCTGCACACAATCAGGTTCGATCTTCCGATGAGCCTGACAAGACCTCAGCCTTAAGCTTCTCCAGCCCAATGCGGTGAATCAGGTCGCCAAATCTTTCCCTTCTACGACCCTCTCGATTATAGAGATCCAGACATAGATCTATGATTTTTATGCCCCTGTCTTCGTCTACAAAGTCAGCGATTCGTTCCCCGAGAACGGGGTGGCGTCCCATCCTTCCCCCAGCAAAGACCACATAGCCCGTCCTCCTGGCCTTCCAGGCCTCTGTCGGGCAGCTCTGTATGCAGTTTCCACAAAGAAGACACCTCTCTGAAGAGCGCCTAGGCCTTCCATCCTGCAGGGAGATGGCCGACTCTTTGCAGGTATCGACGCACAGGCCGCATCCATTGCAGGCCTGAGAGTCCAGCTCCGGTTCAACTATGCCCATGAAGCCAATCTCATTCTCTGAAGGCTTGGAACAGCTGTTGGGACAGCCCGAGACTGAGATCTTGAACTTGTGAGGCAGAAGACGGCCTTTGAACCCCTTATCGATCCTTGCTGAGAAGCCCTGGCTATTGACAAGCCCAAGCTTGCAGACCTGGGATCCGGGGCAGGCGGTCACAGCCCTGAATCGGGGACCGCAGGCGCCCAGGGATAGACCGGCCTCGCTCAGCGCTCTCCTTGCAGCATCTATCTTCCTGAACTCTATCCAGGGAATCTCTATCCCCTGCCTGGCAGTGAGGCGGATCTCACTCCGACCGTACTCGTTCGCCACCTCCTGTATCCTGGAAAGCTTGTCAGCCGCAACTTTGCCTCCAGGAAAATTGAGCCTTATGGAGAAGAAGTCGTCATCCTTCTGCATGATTATGCCGCCTGATTTGAGAGCAGCGTAGTCTAGGTGGAGTGAAAGTTCAGCCTTGGTCATCTCATGCGTCTCCTGGTCATGAACGGTTAGGGTTGGGATATTGAAGGTTGCGGTTCAGGCAAAATATGCCTCAAATACGCGGAAAAATATCAATTAATCCTCATTTTTATCTTCTTTAAAGAAAGACGATAGCCGCTCTATGAGTTCATTGCAGTCTCCTATGCAGGAGTATCCGTACATGCCTTCCAGCCGCAAGGCATCATCGAATGGTCGTTCTACGACTTCGATAATAGTCTCTTTGGCCGATTGGATTGCTTGCCGATTATTCCTCAAGATCATTCCGGCATACTCTTCGGCGATGTTTAAGAGTTCCTCATATGGCACGACTCTGTTTACGTTTTCTTAAGGTAATGAAGAAAATAGGTGGGATAACTGATCATCCGTGTTACGACTCTATCCATCGTATTGCTCATGGCGGCAAGCTATGCCATATGATGCCATATGCTACGTCGAAGCCTTTTTTCACCCTGATTTCCTGGAATGCAGCCATTAAGGCAATTCCACCTGCGTGATGTATGATAGCGATTGCAGCTTTACTGAGATTGGCGGAGCGCGCAGCGAGGCCAGCGTGATATCTCCTCGACGCATCAAATCCGGGGCCGACTGATCCTCCTTTAAATCACCCATGAAGAAGACGGTGAAGGTGGAGCAGGATAATTTATCGATAATGGATGAAAGATTTAAAATAATTAATACAAAATGAATCTAAAATGAGTATGGCGGAGGCAAAAGTCAAGGGAGTATATAGAGGAGGAACGAAATATTGTTCGACTTTTGCCTAATAATATATACGTCGATTGTCTATATACAAAGGTTTTGGTTCAGACAACTGGTTCAAGAAGGGTAATGAGAGTAGCTTGATTTCGCCTCTCGTAGATGCTGTTGTTATTTCCGATACCGCAATCCGGACGTTACAGCCCAATTACAGCCCACTATCGCAATAATGATGCTTGCGAGGATGAACGGTTTCTATGGCTTTAGTATAGAACACATCCTCTTTCCTTAAGCCTGTGGAAAGATATCCCATATTCTCCAAGGCAGGCATGAATCTCATGCTGGAATCAATATACTCATTGGGAAGGCTGGCGCAGTATTTTGGCGATAATCCGATGACCTCCAGGGCGAAATCCTCATCGATGATCTTCATGAGCCCTTGCACAATCCCTGCTGCTTCCTTAGGCTTCTTTCTTAAGAGATCGCAGGCATCCTCGTGCAGCCTGAGAAAGCCCTCTAATGCCAGAGGAGAATTTTTGATAAGCCTTTCAGTGGCAATGATGCCGTAGCTTGGATTGAAGGGCCACATCTCGGAAGGTTTGAGAAGAAACTCTGCATCCATCTGGCGCCTTGCCAGGATCGCCAAGGGCGGGGTACCGCAGACGCCATCGATCTCCCCCTCTGTCATGGCATCTAGGATGAACTCGGCCCAATCGAAGTTCTCTATCTTTATCTCCCGGCTCAACCCAGAATCATCGATGAGCTTTCTCAATATGACATCATGGATGGAGCCCCGTCTAGGAGTGCCAATGGTTCTTCCCTTGAACTGAGCCAGGGTATCCTTTACCGTTCCCTTGACTTTATAGTCATGGATCCCTATTAAGACAGTTCCCTCCACATGCCCGCCAGCTACGCACTTGATCTTGAGGCCCTTGCCTATGCCTATCATGGCCGGAGGAAGGCCGATATAACCCAGGTCAATATCGCCCTTTTGGAATGCCTCTATCATGGCGGGCCCATTTGAAAAACGCCTCCATGAAGCCTTCAAACCCTCATCCTCCATCCACCCGGAGCCCCGGAGGATGAAGCTGGTATGATACAGGGTTGTGAGGTAGCCGATCCTCATCTTCTATCTCCTGAGCCATTTGAATTGAGCCATATAGAATGATCCTATGAGAAAGGCAGGCTTTATAATCGGAGGATTGAGGCAAAATCTGCCTCAAGGGTCCTAATACGGACGACCAGAATCTATGATTCACACATAAGGGATAACTAATTTCCTAATTTGGAAAACCATTTATCTCACCCCCCTGGTAACAATTGTTAACAAGATCCTAAACCCCACATAAAGGGATAAACTATGAAGCTAGCCACAACTACCGTTTCTGTGCCCCTGGTGCTGTGCCTTGGATACCTTGTATTTGCTCAGGAGAAGGTTCCCATATAGGATCTCAGCCAAGGACTCACCAGATAGCAGAGATGGTCGCCATTGACAAGGGGTGATGGCGGGATTAGCTCAAGCCATTTGGCATAACTGAGGTAAAGGAGTTCCAGTTCCCGACGGGTGCCCCAGAGATGCAAGCTATGCCGGCCAGAGACCTAGACGTGGCCTATGTGGGCACAGCCCATTCCTATCACAGCCATATCCCAGGGATTGGAGATCACGGCCGTAGTGAATCTCAACGGCTCCGATCTGGTGCTGCGGCCCGACGTGCAGTACAGCGACCCTCAGTCTCTGATCGGCCTGAACATCGCAACCTTCCCGCCGGGCACCATCCAGGGCCTGGTTCTCAAGAAGTGGCTCAATGAGAACGGCGTTGATCCAGCGAAGGTCACCATCATAGGCATGAGCCCTGTAGATGAGGTTATCGCCATCACCACTGGCAAAGTTGGTGGAGTCCTCCTGCCACATCCAAGCCCAACCATCATCAACGATGAGGGAAAGGGCAAAACCGTGATCTTCTCGGGGAAGATGTGGCCCGACCATGCCTGCTGCAGCCTGCTGATCAGCGAAAAATTGATCAGAGAGAACCCGAAGCTAGTGAAGCTTATTTTTTGGGCAATAAATGACCAAAAGAATATCTATTTATCCAACTGTCGCCCTGAACGGCCAGGCCGGATTCTTTGGCCACCTAAGCCTCAGCGCAGCCTTGAATAGCCCTGCAGCTCCGAGGATCACGGCCCTTAAAGCTGCTGGACTTGCGCCACCAGCGAAAAACGCCATCAAAACAGCTCAGGCAAATGGGCTTCCGTTCGTCGTAGTCGGAGAGGTTGGCATTGGTCATTTTATCAAGCCGTTCAACTATCCCACATCCCTTACAGTGTGGGGCAAAAGCGATGCTATGTCGACAATGCCTTTAAGTGGACGGAAGCAGACATTTTCGCATTCTGGATGCATGCTAATACTTTCCTTGATGATAGTGGCTCAGTACTATAAACTTAATAGCTTAAATACTTTCCAATTGATAGTCAGGCACTAGAGATGACACGAGAATGCGAGAAGAATATTGCTGCGGCGGAGGGACGCACGAACGCCATGCAGGAGGCCATGGTGCTGAATATCTCCGAGGCGGCAGTTGTGGCTGCTGCCATTGAAGGAGGATGTTCTTAAGCAGGAAGGAGAAGATAGAGGTGCTCGAGGAGTACAGGGAATCTCTTAGGAACGAGCTGGAGGGAGTTGAGGAAGCCCTTCAAGAGCTTAAGAGAGAGCCTTAATTAACTATATAAGCCCATGGAATAAGGATGATGGATAAGGAAAGGGCTTTTAGAGCTATGCTTTGAAGCCCTTTTGGCTATCCTTATATGTGTTATTTTAGCTGGGTCATTGCGATGAAAGGTTAGAAAACCGATGAAATTATGGACGAAGATCTCCGAAAAGCTGTGGAGTTCCATGGGCACCTTTGCCCTGGACTTGCCATTGGATACAGGGTCTCCAAGTACGTTAAAGGGCACTATCCGAGGTCTGAAGACTAAGAGCTGGTAGCCGTAGTGGAGAATAACTCCTGTAGCGTTGATGCCATCCAAGAGATCTTAGGATGCACCTTCGGCAAAGGCAACCTCATCTACAAAGACCGAGGAAAGCAGGTCTTTACCATCTATTCCAGGGGTAATGGCAAAGGCAACGCCCTCAGAATCTACTTCAAAGGCGACCTTTCCGGGAGCATGGGTGCGCTCAAGGGCAAGTACTTCAAAGGAGAGCTTAGCGTTGATGAGAAAAGGGAGTTTGAGAGGCTGAGGGATGAGATCATACAGCGTATAATCAACGCCCCAGAGGAAGAGATACTATCGGTAACAGAGGTGGACCTTCCTGAGCCAGAGAAAGCCAGGATATAATCCATCGCTCATATGCCAGGAATGCTTTGAAAAGCTTGTACGCTGAAAACCTTAAGCTTACTTCTTTTAAAATACTAAGTTTAATAAAATCGTGAGCTTCCAATCCTTTTTAAAGTAAAAGGACCAATAGAGCCCTATAAAGATCGTTTAATGGATAGTGGTATAGATGGCCCAGAAATACATGTGCATCGTCTGTGGATATATCTATGATCCGGATGTCGGCGACCCCAGCTCTGGGGTAAAGCCTGGAACGCCTTTCGAAGAACTTCCAGCTGACTGGGTCTGCCCATCCTGCGAAGCTACCAAGGATCAATTCGAGAAGGTGAAGTAGATGGTTCTGGTAAGGGATGTGGGGCAGGGGATACAGTGGGTCGGGGCCATAGACTGGGATAGAAGGCTCTTTGACGCACTGATATCCCTGCCCGATGGAACCAGCTACAACTCCTATTTGGTCAAAGGCAGTGAAAAGACCGCCCTCATAGACGGCGTAGATAACTCCATGGTTGACGTCCTCCTGGAGAACCTAGAGTCCCTGGGGGTAAAGAAGCTGGACTACATAGTCTCCCAGCACGCCGAGCAGGACCACTCCGGGGCTATCTCCAAACTGGCAAAGATCTATCCCGAGGCTCAGATCCTGGCCTCGGCCAGATGCATGGAACTTCTGGTAGCTTTCAGCCTCGTTCCCCCGGACAGGGTAAGGGAAGTGAAGAATGGAGAAAAGATTTCTCTAGGGGACAAGACCCTGGAGTTCATCCACGCCCCCTGGGTCCACTGGCCCGATACCATCCTTACCTACGTCCCTGAGAGCAAGGTCCTCTTCACCTGTGACTTCCTTGGCTCCCACCTGGCCACCAGCGACCTTTATGCCAATGATGAGACCAGGGTTTATAAGTCCGCCAAGAAGTATTACGCCGAGATCATGATGCCCTTCAGGGTACAGATACAGAAGCACCTGGCCAGGGTTAATCAGATCAACCCCGCGGTGATAGCCCCAAGCCACGGGCCCCTCTACAGGAATCCAAAGTTCATCCTCGACGCCTATGCCGATTGGTCCTCGGACAAGGTCAAGAACCAGGTTGTACTACCCTTTGTATCCATGCACGAGGCCACCAAGGTCATGGTCGACTACTTCATCGATGCCCTCATCTCCAGGGGAGTCTTCGTTCAACCTTATGACCTAACCAAAAGCGATGTGGGAAAGATCGCCGAGTCCTTAGTGGACGCGGCCACAGTGGTCATAGGCTCTCCGACGGTCCTGGCTGGAGCTCACCCTGCGGCTATCTACGTTGCCTTTCTGGCCAATGCCCTGCGGCCCAAGACCAAGTTCGCCTCCATCATAGGTTCCTACGGCTGGGGAGGAAAGATGCCTGAGCAGATCTCCCAGACTATATCCAACCTGAGGGTCGAGGTGCTCCAACCGGTTATCGCCAAGGGCTACCCCAAGGAGGGGGATCTCAAGGCCTTAGACAGACTTGCCGATGACATCGCATCCAGGCACAAGAGCATGGGGCTTCTCTGAGGTTTCCTCGAGGTATTAGAAAATGGTCAGAAAGATAGCCTTCTTTGCATTCAGAGATGATCCCTTGATATTCAGGCACGTCCTCATGAACGCCGTCAGGATGTATGACGAGGGAGGTTTTGAGACGAAGGTGGTGATAGAAGGAACTGCCACCTCCCTCCTAAAGGGCTTCGTGGATTCCAAGGACCCTGACTTCAAGCTCTACCAGATGGCCAAGAACCTAGGCCTCATTGACTGCGTCTGCAGATCCTGCTCTGCTAACTTTGGGGGATTGGAGGCAGCAAAAGAAGCTGGGTTTAGGGTCTGCGATGAGATGTCGGGCCACCCAAGCGTTGCCAGGTATCTTCAGGAAGGATTCGAGATAGTAGTAATCTAATAAGGATGAAGAGCTATGGATGGGATCTGGGGATGGATTAAATAGCCTCAGATCTGAACTCTAGCTCTTAGTTCTTGAACCTCTGACTTGATATTTAGGGCTTAATATCTAATATCTTATGGACTTCAATCTGACATACGTCCTGGTGCTCCTCCTCACGGGCCTAGTGGTAGGATTCACCTCCGGCCTCTTGGGAGTTGGGGGCGGCTTCATCATGGTCCCTATACAGCTATGGGTCCTCACCTCCATGGGCGTAGACCCGGACATCGCTGTCAGGACCTCCTTTGGCACGAGCCTGGCCGTGATACTGCCTACCGCTACCAGTGGATGCTACGGCCACAACTGCACGGGCACTGTCTTCTGGAGGACAGGGATAGCCCTTGGCATCTCCGGGGTGGCCGGGGCCTTTGTTGGAGGCTTCATCGCCGCCCACGCCCCGGCAGGGCCCCTCAAGGTCATCTTTGGATTGGTGGTGCTAGCGGGAGCCATAAGGCTCCTTCTGGCCGATAAAATAAGATCCAGGTCAAAGGGAAGCGAGGGCAAGCCCAAAAGGGGCGACCTTTACTATTTGATATTGGGCTTTCCCATTGGTCTTATATCAGGAGTGAGCGGCATAGGCGGCGGCGTAATTATAATCCCCATCATGGTCGTGGCCATGGGATTTAATATGTACCAGGCAGTAGGTACCTCAAGCGTGGCCATAGCCTTCAACTCCATAGGGGGAGTGATATCCTATGCCCTCAATGGCATGGGAGTAGCCGGCCTTCCACCTTACTCGGTCGGCTACATAGACCTCCTTCAGCTCGCCCTTTTGGCGGGGGCCAGCGTCCCCATGGCCCAGCTAGGGGTTAGGGTCTGCCACAGGGTCCCCGATGCTACTTTAAGAAAGGCTTTCGTGCTCCTCATGTTCTACGTGGGTCTCAAGATGATAGGTATCTTTGCCCTGTTAGGCTTGCCTATTTAGGATTTAAGGTAAATTAATTTGATAGTATACTAAAAGGGCCGCTTTATGAGATCTTTGTTGTGACTTCCGCTCCTGCCTAAAGGCCGGAGCTTCCTACTTCAACGATCTGGCGCTTACCTGAACGTGCGTTCAGGCCGGAGGTCAGATCTCCATAGGCTCTACCCCTCAGTCCGAGGATGGTGAGGATGTTCTTAGCTGCGTTAAGGTCTCTATCGATCTTTAGACCACAGGAGAGGCAATCGTGAACCTTGAAGACGGGAAGATCGCAGAACTGTGGGGAGAGGCAAACCTGCTGGGTTTGATGGTTCAGCTCGGAATTTTCCCAATCTTCGGCCAACAATAGGTGGATAGGTAAGGAGGTAGCCTAAGGTTCGGTAGAAGTATGTATAACCTGTAAAGATCAGTTTTCCATTCTTCCTCATTCCAAAACCGCGCCCTATTTTATAAAACCCAGTTCGAACCCCGATTGCGGTTAAAGCGTATCATCGTAGTATTGGTGAGTTAGTTAGCTATAAGTTCATTAAATGTAACAATGTAATCCCATATTACTTTACAGGAAGCGGAGTAACTGACATCTTTTCTAGTGTTACTAACTTCAAGCATTACGCCATGCTAAGCACCCTTTTTTATGGTGCTTAGAGTGAGTGAGCTAGCCAATGTGGATATCAAAGATATTGATCTAGATGCTAGAACCATAAGAGTTCGTGAGGGCAAAGGCGATAGATATGGGATTGCGTACATTACTCAGGATTGCGCTAATATGCTTAGAGATTATCTTGAGATCCGTCAGCAATTACCAATCGAGTCACAAGCCTTGTTTTTGACTGAACAGGGTCGCTGGTGGGATCACTTGAGTCTAAGCAGAATGGTTCGCTTGTATAAACTCAAGGCTGGAATCCGCAAACCTGGAAGCGCACACGCGCTAGCCCGCCACGTGGTTGCTTCGATCCTGATCAAAAACGGTGCCTCGTTACTAATGGTACAAAATATCCTGAGGCATAAAGATATAGAGAGCACAGCGCGGTATATTCATTTATCAAATACAACTAAACAAGCGCAACATGATAGGTATTTAAAAATTTAATTTGCAGAGGACTCTCTGACCCATCTGCACTCCAAATCTGGATATCAGTAACCTCTCCACTGAAGAAGAAGAAGAAGGGGTCTTCTACCTGCATACACCTAAAGATGAAGTTCTAAGAGTATTGGTGACATTACCTGAAGGATCTCAAGCTTGAGAAAGTACAGGTAGATGATATCTGGTCCTACGTTAAAAAAAGAAGACTTAAATACATCTGGGCAGCAGGAAGATTATATGGACCTTATATGGCAGGTCGTGGGCTCGGCTGCGGCTACTCTGACCATGTTCGGCTTCGTGCCCCAGATACATAAGATACTCAAAACCCATTCGGTGAAAGATGTGAGCATTCTCATGCTCTTCCAGTCCAGCCTGGGCGCAATTCTCTGGATGCTCTACGGCGTCCACAAGGGGGATAACATAATGATCACCGCCAATGTAATATCCCTCACAACGCTGATCATAGCCATAGGGCTTTGCTTCAAATACAAGAGAAAGGGCTCAGACCATTGTAAGAATTAGATCTCTGCTTAGGCTTCTGCTAAGTCCATCAAAGAATATGAGGTTTTGTTTATCTTCGTGACCTCAATATCAGGGAACGTCCCTAACTCATCTAACAGTTCTCTGTCGTTCGTAAGGTATACGCGATAGAGCACTCCTTCTATGAGTTCCTTGCGTCTTTCGCAATCTAGATCGATACTTTCTTCGTTAACCCGTTTATAGCGTAGGGGCGCAGGGGTAGAGAAAGCCC
>CAZKWM010000015.1:0-17533 GCA_964556405.1 uncultured Methanotrichaceae archaeon
TCGGACTTTCTCTGAGTTCTTCTAGCCAATAAACATCCTCCAGGAAGATACTAATAATCTCCATCACCATCGAACTAGCTGTATATAAAGAGTTCGCCTTAAAGGGTTCGTTTAAAAAAGAGGTACGCCAAAAGTCGGCTCAGGAAGTCGGCCAGACGTAGATGTAGACGTAGTTGGACCAGTCGCTAGAGCAGTAGCATAGGATGTGCCATCCCGGCTTGTTGCCGCAGAACCAGGTCTGGTACCATCCTGCAAGCTTGTCGCCGAAGTTCTTGACCTCGGGCTGGCAGTAGTAGCCTGACGGGAATTCTTGGCACTGATACCATTCAAAGGACCAGTAGTTGCCAGGCCTCGCTATATTGGACCATATGGGGAGCCACTGACCACACTTCACACCGGCCACCGTGTCCAGCTTCCCAGGCCAGGCCTGGACATAGCACTCATTGGCCTTGTAGGAGGTGCACTTGGGATAGACCGCTGCCTGGGACGGTATTACCACCTGAGAGGGCATCTGAAACTGATACTGAGAGGTCATCTGATACTGGCTCTCATATCCGCTCTGGGATAGAAGGTTGTAGTCGGGCATGATCAGCTTCTCAGAGTTGATGTCAGGAGGCATGGGTGCTCCTGCCGGCAGGGACGAGTCCTGGCTCCAGGTCGAGGCGTAGCCGCTCTGCTGGTACTGTTGTCCCGGATACGGTCCCGGCCCTGTGTATGGACCCTGGTACGAACCCTGATATTGCTGTCCATGATATGACGATCCCTGGTAATACGGATCGGGCCAGACGTAGATGTAGATGTAGTTGGACCAATCCCTGCAATTGTAGCAGAGGACATGCCAGCCTGGAACGTCGCCGTTGAACCAGCCCTTCTTGAAGCCGGGCCAGGTCCATCCCCACCACCTGACCGAAGGCGTCATCTGTCGGGGGTACCATTCGTAGACGTAGAAGTTGCCTGATACCGCGATATCGGACCATATGGGCAAATGTCCACCCAGGCTGCAGCCGGCGGTGGTTCTGAGTCCCGAAGAGGTCTGGACGTAGAACTTATTTCCCGAGTATAATGCACGGGGATAATACCAGGAGCTTGCGACAATGCCGGTTCCCTGGTATCCTGAGACCTGGGAACCCGATACCTGAGTGCTATAAGGCTGCACTGAGATGTCACTGGGAAGAGCTGCCGAGACGAAGTTCAGATTGGTATCGGGCTGGAAGCTCTCTGCCATCGGCTTTTGCAGGTTGATGGAATCAGGGGAATATCCTTCCTGGTAAGGCCCGCTTATCTGAGGCGCGCCCGAGGCAAAGGAGGTCTGGGCAGTTGTCAGGGTCATGGAACTTGCCTGAGGGATCTGGGCCTGAGCTATCTGGGAAAATCCCTGGGGCGTTACCTTAGTAGATCCCTGGTAAGATGCCTGCTGATATCCCTGGGAGGGACCCTGGGTACCCAATCCGCTGTAATCAGGTACGTTAAAAGCTCTTGATGCCTGATGATCCTGGGAACCAGCCTGATAGCCGCCGATGCCCGAAGAGCCCGAATAGCTGTCTGCAGCGCCGTAGCCTGATACGACCGGCTTTCCCGATCCATAATCCGGCCCGGAATCGACACTCTGGGCCTGGAAACCCGTAGACATGCTGCTTGCGTTGACCGACGAGGCCTGGTAGGATGGAGTAGTGGTAGAGCCGTCGGATACTCCTACTTCTCCCACACCCCCCAAAGCGACATCTGCCAGTATCAAAAATGCTGTCAGAACAGGAACATATAGTCTCATACACCCCTCCCCTACTCTTTTACCTTTTGGCGATCTATTTAGAGGCCCTTCTATTTAATCCTTGCTTAAGAATCGACTATATTCAGATAATAATAAGAATTGAGTCATAACTACACTTTAATATGAGATTGTGAAGATGATTTTAAAAAAAAAGATTACTTGAGCCATATCAAGAGAAGATTGGAAAAAAGCAAATTTTAATACATTTAAGATATATTTTTATATACGCGAGCCCTTGAACCCCCCACCACCTACCCATGGGCTGGAAGTTACTTTGAGAAATTCCACCTTAGAGACCTTTTAAAGGATGTACCCAGTCATGAAGAACGTCCGAGATTGACTTGTAGTTCAATCTGTGATAAGCACCCAGGATTTAGGAAGTGCGTCGAAATGAGCTGGGAAGGTAATCTTGGTTATATAAGCGAACTGATAAAAAAGCTGGCCGAGATAGGGAGGACCATAGAAGCCTCGGTACCAGATCAGGCGGACGTGCTAGCATATAGCCTGTAACCTTCCAGCTTCCTTTATAATCAAGATAGTAGACCCGGATACGCGAGTGAATAAGATCCCGGCGTTCCAGCGTTGTGACCGGTAATCAAGTAGATAATTCCCCAAAAAATGGGGCGCAACCTTGAGGGCCGTAACTTGGCATCCGTTACAAACCTTTTATCCATCCATTGCCATTATCGCAACACTCAAAATTATATGAAGCTATCTATGTAGTTTTCCAATTAGTCCTGACCATCTCAGCCAGGCGCGGATTGCCGAACTGCCCATAGATATCCATGTCAGTAGTGTAGCCGACGAAGGGATCTACGGTGCCCTTCTCCAGGTTGACCACCCATATCTGAATCCCTGCCTCCTCGGCCACCGCTCCATTTTTCCGGTAAAACTTCATGAAGGGCTCCACATTCTCGGCGCTCGGTATCAGCATCACGCAGTTCTCGCCCTGGAAAGCCTTGCAATCATCAATGTTGACGGTATTGATACTTGAGTATACCAGGGATTCTA
Organism: uncultured Methanotrichaceae archaeon; assembly: GCA_964556405.1. Taxonomy (GTDB): domain Archaea; phylum Halobacteriota; class Methanosarcinia; order Methanotrichales; family Methanotrichaceae; genus UBA114. The sequence goes on from CAZKWM010000015.1 coordinate 2,780, forward strand.
TCTTCCTATCTCCGGCCTCGAAGGTCAGTCGGTTGCCTGTATGACCTGAGAGCTTATAGCCTGCCCCTTCCATGAAGCAGGTCAGAATCCAAGCGAGGTTATCTATGAGGAGGCTTCTTAAGGCAGGCCTCTCCTGTGCTAGCCTTCGGTTAGCGTTATCAAAGTCCTGGCGACCGTACTTGACGGTGTGCAGGAAGTGAAAGAGCCTTCCGCTCATCACCGTGTAGGTATCGAGCTTTGGAAGATCGAAGAAAATGGGAACTCCGCTGACGGCGTTTTGGAATACCCCCGCTACTAAGTGCTTGTTTCCCACGAGCTCCTTTATCTCCTCTTGTTCTTCAGGGCTGAGATCCGCCGCCCTGGTGAACTGATAAACCCTGTTCAAAAGCTCGCACCGAGCGATAATGCCCCTATCCCTCAAGAAATCCCTGAGGGGACCCCCAATCCTGTCTACTGCCTTCATCGAGATACTATCCTTGCCTTGAGGTTACTGCCCTTGCCTTATATTGCCTTTACCTTTCTTGTAATTTATTGCAAGATACTTTTGCTCCTAAGAAGATACATTTCATCCCTTGAAGATTTACACTGCCTTGGAAAGCTCAGCCCTGAGCTCTCCCATGGTCGCCGTCCTCTCAGCCAGGGCGTTGTGTTGATGAATGCTCTCCTCATTGATCTGCTTCAATGTCACCGCTGCGTCGTCAGGCAGGTCGGGGAAGGCCTCCACCACCTTCTGGGCCATGGTCCTGACGCAGTCCTCTACGAACTTGGGATTGCTGTGGGCTTTTGCCACCACCTGGGCCTCATCGGGCCTCTTGAGGAGGCCGTAGACCTTGGCGCTCATGGATTCCTCTATGATCCTTATTAACCGATCTATGGAGACGCACCTGCGATCTTTGACCTCTATGGAGATACTTCCGCGGCCCCTCTGGTTGTGGGTGGCCACGGGCAGACGCTCGACAAAAGCCCTGGCATCATCACCCTTCAAGCCTAGGGTCTCCAACTCCTCCATCACCTTGCCCTTCATGATCTCCTGGGCACAGGGGCAGGCAGTGGTGCCGAGAACCTCAGCTCCCACGGATTTCCTGAGATAGGAAGAGGTGGCCATGGCCTCGGCAAAGATGTCCACCACCTCCTGACAGTTGGTCTTGGTAAAGGGTGTCTGACGGCGGACTATATACTCGCTCTTCATGTGCACCTCAGCCCTGGTGGCGTACTCATGCCTGGCCAAAAGCCTCCTAGCGATTTTTCCGCAGAGCTCTTCTATCTCGTAGACTGGGCGGTTTATCTCCTCCTCCACCACCTCGTCTATGACCTCGAAGTTCCTGGAGAGGTTAGCGCCTTTCCTGTCCGAAGGCAGATCCACGAAGACCTCGAAGCTGGAGATGAGGATCACTGGGCGTTCGTCCCCTCCACGCTCCACCTTGACCAGCTTCTTTACACCGGTAACGCCGACCCTGGTGAGGTTGATGGGGTAATCCGGAAGGCAAGCCTGGACGTCGGGCAGGCAGGCCTGGACGTCGAGCAGAGGATACAAGGAGCTCACTCTTCGCAGTAGTATTCCTCTTCCATCCGATCCATTTGAAGGATCAAATCGTCCACTTCTTTGAGGAGGACGCCCAGGGTATCGCTTACGGCCCTGTCGCGCTGATCCAGGTCCCTTAAAGTCGTCTCCATCTCAGACAAAAGCTCCTCGTTGTCAGGGTCGAGAAGCAGCCGCTTCATGCGCTCTTCCATGGTCCCACAGGAGTCGGGCATATGAGTTCTCTTGCTGGCCCAAACGTATTTGAGTCTTTGCTTAGCGGGCCGCGCCGGTTTTCAGTCAGCTATATCTATCCGTAGATCCACTCCAGGGTTCAGGAGTTATGATGATCAGGCGCTGTCCTCAACACGGGTTCTTCAGAGGAGAGATCTGCGAATGCGGCCAGAAGGGTCATCTCGTGCTGGAGGAATCCAAGACCGATCAGCTGGGCAGACTCGTGGCCGGGGCCTTGAGGCACTTTCCCGGAGATTTAGGCCTTACCATGGATTCCAGGGGCTGGGTCGACCTGGAAGCCCTGGGAAAAACCATTCACAACAGGCACCGCTGGGCCAATCAGGAGCTGGTAAGAGCCCTGATCCAATCTGATCCCAAGGCCAGGTATGAGATATCGGGGATCAATGTCAGAGCCCGTTATGGTCACTCGGTGAAGGTCGACCTGGATCACCCCAAGAACCAGCTTCCCATGCTCTACTACGGTGCGAGCGAGGAGGAGGCAGATAGAATCCTAGAAGTAGGTCTCAAATCGGCATCCCAGCGCTACGTTCACCTCTCGACAACGCCCGAGAAGGCCTGGCACGTCGCCACCTTCAGAACTGGAAATCCTAGGGTGATAGAGGTGGATGCATTGGCTGCTCAGACCTCAGGGGTGAAGATGATGAAGGTCAATGAGGACATAGTCATATCCGATCCCATACCCCATAAGTGTCTGTCTATAGTGCTATCCAAGGATATACAGAGGGATCTGATCTAAAGAATCAAACCAAGGCTAGAATCAGAAATTAGAATCACTTAGTTAAAAAACCAAGCTTCAGGGCATCAAGCCCCAAAGCGCCTTTGTCTCTTTTGGTAATCCCTGATAGCCCTTAGGAAATCAACCTTCCTGACCGATCTCCAGTTGACCTCGGTGAAGTAGAGCTCGGAATAAGCCGCCTGCCATATCATGAAATCGGAAAGCCTGTTTCCCCCTGCCCTTACGACCAGATCGGGCTTCTGGCTAAAGCGCAGGTTCGATTCCAGGATGCTCTCATCGATCTCCTCAGGCTGCAAAGACCCATCCTCCACCCTCTCCAGGACCTTTCTCATGGCCTCGGTCACCTCCTTCCTGCCGCCAAAGCCCAGTGAGATGGTCATCTTGACCTTCCCCCCCCCGCCCAGACCCACCACTCCGTCGCTGGTGTGAAGGCTCACCTCTGCCGGAGCATTGGAGAGGCTGGAGGTGATCCTCTGATAGAGCTCTACGTCCTCCTCTCCTATGTAGAGGGCCAACGAATGGATGCCCACAGCCTCGCTCCAGCCAAGGAGACGCCCCAATGTCTCCAAGCCCTCTCCATCCAGGTCCCCCTGGTTGAGCACCACCGCCACGCACCGGGGCACCTGGCCCATGGAGATCCTGGCCTCCAAGACCATCTCGTAGAAGTAACGAAGCATCCGGGAACGGGGACGCACTCCAAGGCAAAGTATTTTTGCGATGGGCGATGGACTCTTTGTCCTATGAGACAAGAGGAAGTTGCCAGGCTTATCCTGGGGCTGGTCGTCATCCTCCTTCCATGGGCCGGGCCCTATACCGTAATTCCCCTGGCTACCCTCGCTGTAGTTTTCCTCTTGGATAAAGATTCCAGAATTCTTTCGGGGTCTTTGGGGATGCTGCTTCTGATGAGGCTGGCCCTAGGATTGGCTCACATAAATCTGCCTCTGTACATAATCGCCATATCCTTCGCGACCTCCACCTTTGCCCCTCTGGCCGCTAAAAGGTTCGATACCCTGACAGGAAGCATCATCTACCTCACGACCGCCGTGGCCCTGGGCTATCCTGCCGCCTATGAGACCTCGTTCAGCGCCATCTCTCCAGAGAGGATCCTCTTTCTCTGCCTCCTGGGAGGGCTGTGCGGCGCCTTTCTATTCCACGCTTCCAGGAAGAGGGACTTTGCCGTGCCCTTCGGCTCAGCAATGGCTATGTGGCTCTTCAGCTTCGACTATCCTCTGCCGGAGCTTAGAAGGATTCTCCTGATATGCATCATAGCCCTGGGCCTCGGACTGGCAGCGTACTGGGCCAAGGCCGCGGACTCCGATGCCGTCCTCAGCGAGACACTCATCTGCCTCTTGGTCGTATTATTCAGCGGCCCGGCCTGGTTCCTCCTCCTCCTGTCCTTTTACCTCATGGGAGGCGGCTTTACCAAGTATGGCTATACCTATAAGCAGAAGCTAGGCATCGCCCAGTCCAAGGGCGGCGTGCGCGGATACAAGAACGTCTACAGCAACAGCCTGGTGCCCCTGATCTTCGCTGTGGCTCATGGCGTTTATGGGAGTGATATGCTGGTCTTCGCCTTCATCGGGGCGGTGGCCACGGCCAACGGCGACACCCTGGCCAGCGAGATAGGGGAGACAAGCAGGACCAGGCCCATCATGATCACCACTCTCAAGCCCACTGACGTGGGTGTGGACGGAGGAGTGACCTCCCTAGGAGAGGCTGCATCCCTGATAGGCGCAGCGATCGTGGGTCTCCTTGCGGCAGCCACGGGCATGACAGACCTTCATGGCGTCCTGGCGGGGGCTGTTGGAGGATTTCTTGGAACCAACTTCGATAGCTTCCTTGGAGCCACCTTGCAGAGGAAAGGGACCCTCTCCAATAACGGCGTCAACTTGCTGGCCACTCTCTTCGGCGCCTTGGTGGGAGCAGGAATTTGGTGGACGCTGAAGTCTTTTTAATCAGGGAGTCTCACCCCCTCATATGAAGATCTTCGCTGTCCTGGGAGATCCCATAAGTCACAGCCTCTCGCCAGTCATGCAAAATGCAGCCTTGAAGGCCCTGGGCCTCGATGCCCAGTACCTGTCTTTCAGGGTGGCCAAGGAGAACCTGAAAAATGCCCTCCTGGGCGCCCAGGCCATGGGCTTCTCTGGCATCAACCTAACCATACCCTTGAAGGAAACAACCTTGGAAATAGTCATCCCCGACGACCTGGCCAGAGCCATAGGGGCCGTGAATACCATCTCATTCGGCGATGATGCTAAAAATGAGATCAAAGGCTACAACACCGATGGCTTTGGAGCTCTCATGGCCCTGGAAATAGCGGGGGCGCAGATCAGGGATAGCAGAGCCCTGATCGTCGGCGCAGGTGGTGCATCAAAGGCCATCGCTTACACCTTATCCCGTCAAGGCGCCCAGGTCTCCATAGCTAACAGAAGCCGAGCCAGGGCTATGGAGTTAGCAGATAGGGTCGGAGGCAAGGGGTTCGGCCTCGATGACCTGGAGAGACTAGTGCCCAGGGCAGATATTTTAATCAACGCCACCTCGGTTGGCATGAAAGAAGGAGATCCTCGCTTCATCGATGAAAACTGGCTCCACCCGGGCCAGATAGTCTTCGACACAATCTACAACAGGAGGACGGAGCTTTTGGTGGATGCCTCCAGGGCTAAAGCCACGGCAATAGACGGAGTGGCCATGCTCGTTTATCAGGGGGCCAAAGCTCTGGAGATTTGGACAGGCCTCAAGGCTCCGTCTGATGTGATGGACAGAGCTGTCAGGAACGCCCTGAGAGAAAGAGAAAAAGTGAAGACTAGCTAAATGAAGATCAGGAAAGAAAAGGTGGGGATAAAGATGACCAGGATGCTCATCGTCGGCGGGACCGGTGGAACCGGCTCCCAGTTCGCCAGGTTCTTCAAGAGCAAGGGCTTTGACCTGGCGGTCTGGGGCCCGAGCAAGAAAGTTGATGTGGCAGAGAGGCTGGGGGTCAAGTTTGCCCACGATGTCAAGGAAGAGGCAAATCTAAGTGATATCGTCCTCCTGAGCGTCCCCATTGAGAGAACCGTGGAGGTCATTGAGGATTTATGCCCAGAAATGAAGCTAGGAAGCCTCCTCATGGATGTCACATCCCTAAAAACCAAACCCATGGAGGCCATGGTAAGGTGCGCCCCTCCCGGAGTCGAAGTCCTCGGAACCCATCCCATGTTCGGCCCCACCATGACCACTTTTATGGGCCAGACAATCATCCTTACCCCGGCCGAGGGAAGATGCAAGAGGTGGCTTCCTATCATTAGGTCGATGCTGGAGGAAGACGGCGCCAGTGTGGAGATCTTAAGCCCCGAAGAGCACGATGAGATGATGGCTGTGGTCCAAGCTCTCACTCATTTCGCCTATATAGGCATTGGGTCCACCCTGAAGACCCTGGACTTCGACGTATCCAGATCCAGGAGGTTCGTAAGCCCCGTCTATGATATAATGCTGGACTTTGTGGGGAGGATATTGGATCAGAGCCCCGAGCTTTATGCATCCATCCAGAAGAACCCCAGGGCAGCCAGGGTGAGGAGGGCCTTCATAGATGGGTGTAGAAGGCTGTGCCAGGAGGCAGAATCTGAAGGTCTGGAGGGATTCGAGGGGATGATGAAGGAGGCGGCCGAGCACTTCGGTGAGACTCATAAGGCCCTGGAGAGGTCCGACGGTCTGATAAAGGGAAGGATTGTGGATCAGAGCAAAGGATTGAACAAAGGGTAAAAAAGATCGCGGGAAATAGAAACTGCTGGAGGCCGAAGGCAAGATTGCTGGAGAAATCAGCAGTTGATCCTTCATTAACCTAGTACAGCCTGAGGGAAGTCAACCGCGGAATCACTGACTGCACTCATAGAGCTATTAGAAGATTTTGTTTATACCACCTTTGATAAAGATACAAAAATTGTGCAATATGATTATGAAGGATTATATCGCAAAAAGTGTATTGTTTTTTATAAAGATCCTCACCACCTGCTCCTCCCTGAGACAACCGGCCATTCCCCTGATCTTTCTAAGGCATCGATCTTTTTCGTAGGCACAGCCAACATCATAATGAAGATCGCAGGTTTTTAAACCCTCACAGACCCAAACTTTCTCCACGCAGGAGAGCACGCTCACCTTGGATATGGCATGAAATCAAAGCGCCTGATGAACCCGGCTTTGGATATCAAGGATCTGCCACCACTGGACCTCTGCCTCCCCACCCACATGCACGGCGATCACTTCGGCCGGGTGGCCAAGAAGCACCTGAATAGAGATCTACCCATGATCACCAACCTCCAGGCTAGCATCGGATCTCAGGCGCTGGGGTTTTAAACGCCCTCATGGCCTCAAGACCTGGGAGCACATCAGGGCCAACAAAGGAAAACAAGCCTCAACGTCAATTCCATATCGGTAAAGGATGCCACCTGGCCAATTTACCACGCTATGCCTCAGGTTATGGGAAGCCTTCTGGACTTCGAGGCCGAGGGGGAGGGATTCCCTAAGGATGTATATCACCGTTGATACCCTTTTTGTAAACGATCTAAAGGAGATACCAAATCACTACCCCGATGTAGATATCATGCTCCTGCACCAGGGAGGGACCAGGGTTCTTGGCTCATGGTCACCATGGACGATAAGAAAGGTCTGGAAGCATTGAGGCTGATTCGATCAAGGCTGACGATACCTATCCATTACAACGATTACATGATATTCAAGTATCCTCTGGAGGACTTCCAGGAGGCAGTTGAAGCGGCCGGGCCCAAGCGCCAGTGTGGCATATCTGAAGCACGGTGATGAATACAAGTTCAAAATAGAGAGGACATAGGCTATATACCATCACTCAACATTAAGACTTAAAGTGATACGTGTGAATTGTGAGATTGCCAGTTGCATCCACGGTAATTGCCATAATTTGTCTCCTAGCATTGTGCTTCCCATCTTCGGCCGCCAATGTGGGAAGATGGGCTACCTCCAGCCCTGAAGCTGTGTCTCTGGGCAGACCGATCATCAGCACCTTTAACATCCAATACCAACCTAGAGAGATATTATTTGGGGATTCCGCCCATTCCTACCTATGCAGGAGGCACGAACTTCTATGCAGGAAGGGTAGTAGTGACAGGGCTGTATGGCTCTCAGATGACAGACAGAGGAGGCTATATGCGCTACTTCGGCCTGAATACCTTACTGGAGAGCCAGTGGATTCCGACTATCCCGGCAATGCCTTTATAACTCAGTTCCTGGCAGATCCATGAAAGAATTCGGCGGGTAGTAACCATGTATATAAGCAGAAGTTAAGTTCATTGCTAGGAGAGAAGATCCCTACTGAGTATCTGGATGGAGATAATCAAGCCGAAGGAGACAAAAACAGGGACCGAAAGGTGGAAGTCACTGCTGGAAGCATACCTTGCCGGCGAAAAGATCCTGAATTCCGAAGGAAGGATTTCTGTAAAAGGGAAGGGCTTTATATCCCAAATCCGAAGGCTAGGGTCTTCTGCTCCACTCCGCCTTCCCTATGTAGATAAATGCGTAAACTTAATCTCCCATGGCCGGGATTTAAACTATCATGCCCCCCAGGGTACTCTTCAGCACCGTATACAAGAAGGGTTCGGAACCTTACGATTACATAGGCTCCAACACCAGGACGTGGTTCAGGTTCTACTGGCCCAGGGTTCAGTCCTTCGGCCTGCGGTTCCTGAAGCAGAACATCCCCGAGCTAGAGATCATGGAGTTTCCCACCTGGGAGGAGTATACCAAGAAGCTTCAGGAGGGCTGGGATGTAGTGGGCCTTTCCTTCTACTTGAGCGAGACCCACGAAGCCCTGGAGATGGCCGAGGCAGCAAGAAAGGCCGGCGCCCCCGAGGTCTGGGCAGGGAACTACGGGGCTTTAACCCCCGAGATCCAGGGCAACTTCGATAAGATCTTCGTGGGATATGCGGAAAACCAGGTCGCTTCCTACTTCGGCAGGGAGGTTAAAGACGTCATCCACCCGCCCCTGATAGAATACCTGAACACTCCTTTCAACATAAAACTCAATATTTATGGGGTAATGTTCACCACCCGCGGCTGCCCCGTGGGGTGCAACTTCTGCCAGACCCCGGTCTTCTGCAACAGGCCCAATCTTATCCCAATAGAAAGCATAGACAAGGTCCTCTCTTTCTACAAGGATCACGGCATAAACGTGGTCCTCATCGAGGATGAGAACTTCGGTTGCAACAGGAAGCACGCTGATAAGGTGGTAGAACTCCTGGACGAGTACGGTATGGTTTGGGGATGCATGGCCAGGGCCGACTATCTCATGGGAAAGATCGATGAGTGGGCAGAGATGAGGCGGGCCAAAGGCAAGCACCAGGTGGCAGGCTTCGGAGGCGCGGCTATAGGTATAGAAAACCTGCACCAGGAGCGGCTGAACAGCATGAAAAAGAGGGAGGGCACCGAGGAGATTCTGGGGGCCATCCAAAAGCTCCAGAAGTACGGCTTTGGCACGGTCGGTTATTACATGATAGGCTTTGAGGAGGACACCAAAGAATCCCTCAAGGAAGATATCAAAAAGCTAGCCTCCTTGAAGATCGATATAACCCAGATCTGCGTCGTCACTCCTCTGCCCCAGACCCCCTTATGGAAGGAGATCGAGGAGAAGTTCGGCATCTTTGACAAGGACTGGCACAACTACGATGGAAAGCACATGACCTGGAACCATCCTCACATAAAGCCTGAGGATTTCCCAGGAATCCTGGACCGGTCCTTTAAACAAACCTACTCCTGGAAGACGCCCATTATAACCTCGGGCAGGGTCTGGTACAACGCCTACAGGTACGGAGGCGTGGCGGGCTTGAAGGAAGTGGCATCCTACATATCCAGGGCCAACAAATTCGATTGGAACTATGGTCCCAGGTTCCTGGATATGAACTCGGACAAGAAAACAAAGGCCGGAAAGAAGGCTATTGCAAAAGAGAGCACTTCAGTATGAAGGCAGTATGAAGGTCCTCCTCCTCTCGTCCCCGGTAGTGCAGAAAGATTTCGACAAGATAGCCCGGGTGCCCAACCTCGGTTTGGCATCCATCGCAGGAAACGTGGATGACCTCTGCACCATTCACGTGGCTGACCTCCATTCCTTGAAAGACCCCAGAGGCTACGTCAGGAAAATCGTGAACGGCTATGATCTGGTAGGTCTGACGGCCATGAGCTTCCAATATCAGGAAGCTCTAAACCTTGCCAGGATCGCCAAGGAAGCGGGAGCCGAGACTGTCTTTGGAGGCTATCACCCGACTCTCGCCCACCAGGAGATCGGACAGAACGAGGATTCCAAGCTTATCGATTACATCGTCAGGGGCGAAGGTGAGGCGACATTCAGGGAGCTTATTCAAACTATTCAAGCTAAGACTGGAGGGAACGTAAAGGATATCGGTTTAAAAGAGGTCCTGGGCCTCTCCTATCATCGGGAAGACCAGGAAGGAAAGATGGTCCACAATCCACCCAGGCCTCTTCTGGAAGTGAGCCAGATAAAGCCGCCCAACAGGGATTCCAGGCTCGTCCGGGAAGGGTTCACCAGCTTCGAGATTACCATCGATTCGGTAGAAACCTCCAGGGGATGTACCCAGGGATGCAAGTTCTGCTCCATCAATTTGATGTATGGAAGGCATTTCCGCAGGTTCCCCATTGAGCGAGTTATCGAAGATATTAGAGACGCAGAGGCCCACGGCGCAGGGGCGATCTTCCTCCCCGACGACAACATTACCCTGGATGTGAAGCGGCTGGAGAAGCTCTGCGATGCCATCATTGAGGCAGGTCTTACCCACCTGAGGTACAAGACCCAGGCCTCGGCCAGCGGAATTGCCTCCAGCAAGCACTTGGTCGATAAGATGGGCGAGGCGGGGTTCGACGGCGTCTTCCTCGGGGTCGAGAGCGTCAATAAGAGGAATCTGGAGTTTCTAGGCAAGGGAAGGATGTCGGATGATACGGATAAGGCCGTTCAATATCTGCACGATAACGATATCATAGTCTCCACCGGCCTCATCGGCGGAAACCCGGAGGATGAGGAGGAAGATATTTGGGAGAATTTTAAGCTGGCTAGGAGGCTTAAGGTTGATTTTCCCATATTCTATATCAGCACTCCTTATCCTGAGACTCAGATGAGGGCGGAGCTTGAGGAGATGGGGCTCGTTACTAATAGTGATTTTACCAAGTATGACGGGCTTCATGCTAACTTAAAAACCAAGCACCTAAGCGATGAGGAGGTGCAGTATATCACCTGGCAGATGAATGCCAAGTATTATGATTCTGAATGGATCAGGTATAACAAGGTGAAACGGCTTTATCCTAAGTGGTTTGCTAAGGAGATGTTGAGGCTTGCGCCTTTCTATGCCAAGAGGAAGATTAGCCTGGCTTTGGGGTTGAAGAAGAGAAAGGATTTCTTTAGGGAGGATTTGGCAAGCGGCGAGCTGTGTAAAGGAGTAACTTAGAAATTAAGAGATCATCATCCACTTCATAGAACCGAATCTATTCAGATCTCTTCTTATTTGCTATAAGCTCTTCCCGAATTATAAATCTTAAAGCTGATTTATCCCTTTTAATGCCCTTCGCTAGGAGATAAACAATACGTTTTTGACTCAGGTAGTCTTATAAGCCATATGATGGAAGCCAGGACCGGGGGCGCTGATCTCAAGAGTTCTGTTAGTAGGTGCAGCAACGTGGTGAAGATGTTTACAAGCCCAGGACGGAACTAGGATGCAAACTAATGGCTATCCGTGTAAAGATAGCTGCCTATAGAGAGCCGCTTCTGAATTGGGAGGAGACTGAGCGGGAGATCTAGGAGCGTAGAGGCGAAGTAGAGTGAAGTATAAGAAGGCTTTTATAAATTTTCGAGAACTCATAGTCGCAGCTCGTGGTGATAGCGAACAGTCCAAAAGGGCTATCTCAATCTTAGATGATCCTTCTAGGAAGTTTATCTCAAGTCCTTTTAGGCAGTGTGCCAAATTAGCTATAATTTTATCTGCTTGCTATTCGTGTATTAGCCTCTAGCTGTTGTTTTCCCTTTGAGCCCCATGCAATTTTTTTACAGTAAATTCGGTGTACTGCTATATCTCAGCGGTCACATCGCCCAGGCCACCGCCCAGATCGGCCATGTTAGGGACCGCGGAGCTGGATAGGGCTGTAAGCTTTGAGATCGTTTCCAGAATATGCTTCCTGTCAGGCACGATTAAATCTGCTGTTTTCGCGTAGTATTGGGCTGATTCTAGGTAAGTCCCTTCTTCATTCTTCTCCATTTTAGATACCATCTCATCTATCAGCCATGATATCCCTATTTAATCTCAAGACATCTATGGTATCGTAGGGACAAAACATGATAATCACCACAACTCCAAGTATAGAAGGCAAAAGGATAGTCCAGTACCTAGGCCTGGTAGACGGCGAGGCCATCCTGGGAGCCAACATCTTTGCTGACATGTTTGCCGGCATCCGCAACGTCATCGGAGGAAGATCCGGCGCCTACGAGAAGGAGCTGCGCAAGGCCAAGGCCATCGCTTTAAAGGAGATGGAGCAGGAGGCGTCACAGCTGGGCGCCGACGCCATCGTCGGAGTTGACCTGGATTACGAGACCATCACCTTCGGCCAGAATGGCAGCATGCTGATGGTCACTGCCAGCGGCACGGCGGTGAAGCTCGGAAGCTAAAGTCGGTGTTTAGAGGATTGAGGAGAATCTAAAGATCGGCATCTTGGTACTAAATATAATACAGGACTGCTTTCTAGGTCTCAGGGATAAGATAGCAGAAATTTATCCACGTGGCCTTGGACCAGCTGGATCTAATCCGACTTTATCTTTCTTTATTTTATTATAACCGCTCTGGAGAAAATATATAAATTCAAAAACATTAAAAATCTTCTGGCACCATGTACCTTAGATCAGCTCCCTTAGCGCCTGAATTTATTAACTAAGTTGGTAATCGCAGCTATTATGTATGCAGCTTATATAATGGCCAGAATAGATAAATTATTCTTAAAATGCTCCTTCACGGCGGTGCGAAGTTTTACCAGGAGGTCGCTAAGGTTGATTCAAGGGGTTCACGCATATGTATGCGCATATGTATGCCAAGGCAGGTGAGATCAAGAGAAGCGTCCCGGGCAATGCTCTCGTCCAGGGTATCGTCGCTTTGGGAGCCTGTTCCATCCTCTTTCAACTAGCATCCTCCCTATTATTGAAGGCTTATTTACCACTTTTATCAGCATTTTGAAACAAATATATCATAACTATTAACATTATGTAGGCAGCACGCCTGCTTTTTGCAACTTAGAACCATAAGATAGATCCTCGTTATCTCAATCCCTGGATGGTAATGGCTTTAGGTTAATAGTGCTTCACTTTGGACAACTTCTTTTGGGCGATCTTGGATTCGGTTTTGCATAGAGTGCCTTTATTATCAATAGCAGACATCTTTTATCTGAGCTACTATCCCATCTTTGCAGCAGGGGTCATTCTCCTGGCAGAGGATAATCGGATCAACCAACGCATGGCCTTGCTTATGCTTAAAAAGCTGGGGTACGGGGCAGATACTGTCGCAGATGGCAAGGAGGTCATGAGAGCCCTGGATCGGCAGCCCTACGATATCATTTTGATAGAGATCCAGATGCCGGATATGGATGGCCTGTATGCCACTCAGGAATACGTAAGCTTTGGCCTTCTAACGGCCCCAAAATCATAATCGTCACTGCCCATGCTCTCCAGGGCGATAGGGAGATGTGCCTGGAGGCAGGCATGAACGATTATATCAGCAAACCTGTGAAGATAGAATAGTTGAATGCCGTCCTGGAAAGGGCAGCTGGGCCCTGAGGAAGCGCAGCATAAAACTGTCTTTGACACTGGCGCTTACCCAGATCCATCCACGGGCTCTGAGCCCAAGCCCTCTAAGCCTTGAATGCTATCGACTAATGGCGCCTAGGTGGGTACGACTTCCTGGGACCTGGCCTGTTCATGCTCTCGATTGAGGAGCGCCCGGACAAGGTCTTCGGTTTCTTAACGTACTTCCCTGCGGTGGCTGATGCCGGACCCACGGCGTTCTTGGCCTTCTCCGAATGGTATTGGTGCTCAGCAACCTCGATCTTCATGCGTATGAGCCTCTCGATGCTTCTGAGCAGGCTTCTCTCATCCGAAGCGCAGAATGAGAATGCCGTACCTTGTGCTCCCGCCCTTCCAGTCCTGCCTATGCGGTGGATGTAGATCTCAGACTCATTTGGCAGGTCGTAGTTGACGACGTGGGATATGTCCTTGACGTCGATGCCCCTGGCAGCGACATCTGTAGCCACCAGCACCTGCAGCCGGCCTGACTTGAAGTCTCTCATGGCCTTGTCCCTCTGATTCTGGGACTTATTGCCGTGGATGGCCATGGCCTTGACCTTATCCTTGATGAGCTTCACTGTGAGCTTATCCGCCCCGTGCTTGGTGCGGGTGAAGATCAAGGCTCGCTCGAGGTCTCCGTCTTGAAGGAGATCTTGCAAGAGAGGATACTTGTCGTTCTGGTCCACGAAGAAGACCCTCTGCTCTATGCAGTCGAGGGTATTGGTGCGAGCTTCAGGTGCAGCCTCTACGTGCACCGGGTCGGAGAGAAACCCTCTAGCGAATTCCTCGGTCTCCCTCGACACAGTGGCAGAGAAGAAGAGGGACTGGTGCTTCTTTGGCAGGGCCTGGGTGATCTTCTTCACGTCGTGGATGAAGCCCATGTCCAGCATTCTGTCTATCTCGTCCAGCACAAAGAACTTGACACTCCTCAGGTTTAAGTGACCCTGATTCATCAGGTCTATGAGCCTGCCTGGAGTAGCGACGAGAATATCTACGCCTTTGGAAAGAGCCATGACCTGGGGACCTTGACCCACGCCGCCGAAGATGACGGTGTGCCTGAACTGCAGGAACCGGCCGTAGGTGGCAAAGCTCTGATCTATCTGGGCTGCCAGCTCTCGGGTGGGTGCCAGCACCAGTACGCTCGGGGCCCTGGAAACTGGGGCCTTGCGTTCTTCACTCAACCTTTGCAGTATGGGCAGCACGAAGGCAGCGGTCTTGCCAGTGCCTGTCTGGGCTATGCCCATCAGGTCCTTGCCCTTCAACAGATGAGGTATGGCCAGCGCCTGTATAGGCGTAGGCTCGATGTATCCTTCTTTATCAAGAGCTTCCTGGAGGGGATCAATGATATTCAGATCTTTAAATGACATTTATTTTACTCCTTAATGAGCGTGGAGAATGCTATCCGAACCAGTTGAA
>CAZKWM010000016.1:0-17394 GCA_964556405.1 uncultured Methanotrichaceae archaeon
TCGTAGGGAAAACTCAGGAATCCTCTCGGAAACTTGAAGCTCCTCCGCCCCAGCTACTTATCAACGACAGTCAAAGCATTCTGATTTTCCCCGGCAGCTATGACTTTTTTCAAGACCGTATCCGAAGATTCCTCTTCTTCCATCTGTTCGTCCAAATACCACGGAAGAAAAGTCTCTGTCGCCTCATCCTGTTCAGACACGGCTACACCTACAAGAGCTTTTACACACGTGCTGGAAGGCATCTGCCGGTGAGGCCCAGTCGAACCGCGGAGCCTCTATAGCGAGCATCTTTGCCCTTCCGCCTGCGCTAATCACATAGTCATACATCTTCAAACCGTGCACGAGTTCTTCCCCGGCATGGACCTTCATCCAATTGGCCATGTCCTTCAAATTTAGAGATTAAAAATAGGATGACATGGAATGGTAGATGTAAGAGGAATAGAGTTCTCTATTAGCTTGACCGTTAAGGGCATAGGTCATCTTTTCGCTAATCATCTGGATCACCACCACACATTCATGTAATAATAGATTTTATCGTCCTTAAATCTTCGGACTACTTGTGTTCAAGAATTTCCAAGTGACTTTGCCTTCAAGTATTGCAAATTGGTCCAAAGGCATAAATCTCTCTCAGCAGGAATGGTGAGCTATGGCGATTAAGAAAGAAATGAAGATTAAGATAGTCAAAGATGGCCCATATCGAGTTACTGGCGGAGTGCCATTGTATGAACAGCTAATCACAACTGATGAGACCGGCCACACCCGGGAGTTGATCGATATAAGGGAATACCCTCTGCAGAAGACTTATATTCTATGCCGTTGTGGCGCGTCTAAGAATAAGCCTTTCTGTGATGGAACACACAGAGAGATAGGTTTTGATGGCAGCGAAACCGCCGACAGAAAACCATACATAGAAAAGGCAGAGATATTTGAAAGTCCTGAATTAAAACTAACTGATGCACATGAGCTTTGTGATCATTCCCGGTTTTGTCTTCGAGCCGGTGGGATATGGAATCTAATTAAGAGATCGGACGATCCAGAAGCTCGACAAATGGCCATTGAAGAGGCCATGATCTGCCCCTCAGGACGACTGGTGCTGTGGGATAAGAAAACAGGTAAGTCCTTTGAGAAGGAATTTGAGCCATCACTGGTGTTAGTACACGACAAGCAAAAGGGTTGTGAGGGCCCCATATGGGTTCGGGGTGGTGTTCCTATTGAATCAGCTGATGGCAGCATGTATGAATCTCGGAACAGGGTAACCCTGTGTCGATGTGGAAAGTCTGAAAATAAGCCTTACTGCGACGGCAATCACTGGATGGGTAGTCAAGAGAAACTAGTGTTTCGGAAGAAGTGGGGATTGCCAGCGTCTTCGGTAGAGCCAAAGTTCGAGGAAACGCAGGGCTGAATGGCATTGAACCGCGAAGAATAGTAAAGACGATAAATCGGTACGACGGCATGACTTTTGAAGCAGGAATAAAAAGAAGGAGGGAGAGGTCCCCGAGACCGGATACGGGGGCCAAGGTCTTTTATGCCTACCGCACCCTCAATTTCGGTTGTCGGAAGGGGTATCTAGACCTACCTGGAGACCTGAAGGCCAGAAGCGGTTGTTGGCTGAGGTGGTGGTGGGTATGTTGCTATCAGGAGAGGGCTTAAAGGCGTGGACCATATCAGGGAACTTCAAGGTGTCCCTTATGAAGAAGACAGGGAGGTTGTTTCCGACAAGGTCGTAATTCCATCCTAGGCATAGAACTTGACCGCAAAGCCCCTCGGGTCACGGACGGTATCTGCTGGTCCCTTGGCCCTCACCACGGTTGAGAACCTGACGAAGACCGGCGTCTGTTTGCCCGGATCTTGAAGGAATTTGGCCATGGTATATTTGGCCATGCTCTGGTAAACCTGGAAGTAGCCGTGGGCACCGGCTCCCCTGGCGTGAACCACGCGCTCAGGGATTCGTTCTCTGTTGAAATGAGCAAGCTTCTATATCAGATGAATATCCTGCAGTAGGACGGGGCCGCGCTGGCCTACAGTCAGGGAATTCTGATTATCCGAGACTGGTACTCCCTGATTTGTTGTAAGGTATCCGTCCTCCATGGCACAGGTAGCACCGCTCAAGAGCACTATTAATAAAACAGCTACTATGAATATTTTCATATCCAATACATCATAAGTATAATCTGTTAAGACTTATGTAGTATTTATTAGTTACTAATTGTAATGTGATTGGTTTATCGACGAAACCATCGGCGCCTGCCACTATCATCGAGGTTGGAGGAGTCCTCACGTCGGAACATTACACTTCTTAGCGATTAGTATGTAAGCAGGATCCGCGGGTGGGTCTGGGCGGTCGATCTAAAAATGCCTGCAATTCTGTCGTATACCTGGTCGATCCCTGGAGGTGGGATTACCCAACTCCATAAGAAATTACACATTTTTCCGTTGCTGGAAAAACTTCTAGCGCATGCCAAAAAGGAAGAGGGACCGAGATCGTCCCAGCCACCTAAATCTCCCGATTATCCGACGTCACGACGTTCCCCAGCAGCCTGATCTCAGAATCCTTTGTGGAATTTATGGCTGCAGCAACTCTAGCCAGATTCCCTGAGATAATGGTGTTATCGAGCGTGACCTTGCTACGAACAGCATCGATAGCACCTCCAATCCCACCAAAATGGCTAACGGGGTTCGTGTGGTTAACGGGGAGCGCGCGGTTATGCATAATCCTACCACCATGTATCTTCAGCGTGCTGTTATAAGCGGTTATTCCGCCTCCCCAAGCGGCTATGTTGCTCTCGATGACAGGGTCAATAAGTGTTATGTTTGAACAGGATACGACCAACCCTTCCCCTGCTCCACCGTTGCATGCAGAAGTATTCAGAAATGCATCATTGCCGATGAAACTGCAATTGGTTAGGGCGCCAGTGACATGATGAAGCGCGAGCCCACCGCTATCATCGCTACATGACCTGAGTTTGCCATGTTCAAAGGTACAATCCCTGGCGATTAAGCTACCGTCGTTTACTGAGAACGTGCTATTAATAAAATGACATCTTTCCAGCGTAAGGTTAGCATTACTGTATACACGCGGGAAGTTTACGAAGAGGATATCCCTCAGGGTTATTTGAAGACGGTTAGACATATTACCAATCTCCAGCTGATACATCCGGTTAGATCCATCTAGTGTGGCATTATTGATGCCTAGCAGAGTGATATTATGAGCAATCGATAAGCCCATCTTGGATATCTTCATGCCCATTGAGTATCAAAGCCTGTCCGTCATTGGCGTTGGTTAACTGTACACCAAGCGACTCGCCATGAGCACTAGTCATTGTCATCATAGCGATTAATATCAATTTTATTATATTGATCATGGTTGTATCTCCTAATGACAACTGCCGGTACTTGAGCACCAGATTCTATCATCTGCACAGCCCTTTATCCTACAACATAATGATGTGCCGTCCCTGTACGCGCAATTTTTGCATGAACTTGGACAGCAGATGCCATGACTACTGCAACCAGCAATAGGGTTGCAGTTACCTGAAAACGCCGATTCGCATGATACTCCCAAGTTCTCCGTGGGCTCTATAATAATCATCCAAGCAGTATCGTTAACTTGGACTACATTGAAGCCTGGTAGCTCGTCCAGGCGGTCCAAGTGGTCATCTGCATCTGATGCCTAAGCCACCCCTAGCACTAGAAACGCTAGGATCCCCCTTAATACCATCGACCTTAACATGGCTGGACCGATCTACATTATTAATATAGATAAATTATTGTTACGTAGTGCGATATGCAGATAAGATAATTATCTCTCCAACAAGGAAATAATTTGTGCCTAAAAACGATTTTACGGGCTCCGCTATCTTCCTAAATCGAGGATTAGATGCCGTCACACAAGCACCGATGGGTATTTCCTCCAGGGGGGTCCTGCCTCCGGCGTGTTGGCCTCCTCTGGCCTTGGTCCTCCTCCCGCCAGATGGCCGCCTGGACGTGATTAGGGATCGCTTGAATTCTGCAAAGCTCATGATGATAGGAAAACGCTCGCAGAGGAGTGCCTGTGTATCGATGTTCGCCAGCTGAGCAGAAAGGGATGGTTGTAACCAGGACAAAACTCTTCTTTAGAATGACGGGTTGTGCCTCCGTATCATATTACAACAGGATAAATCTATTTTACGTAATAGATAGCCCTCTTAGATCAATAATTGATTTATCTTCTGATATGCCCCTTGCTCACATAGCTCAAGATGAAGTCGGTGAAATGTTGATTTTGCCCCATACATTCTTGGCACATCTGACCAAGTTATTCCTGCTTTAAGGACATATAGTATTCCGTTAAACGTTTTCCTTAGATCAGCTCTTAGCCTACCAGTTTTAGGTTTCTGAGCTGGAAGAATAGGTTCTATTTTTGCCCATAGCATATCATCAATCTCTTTGAATGCCACAGATTAAATAACGCTGGTACTATTCGAGAACTACTATGTGCGGATCGCCGCATCACGCTAATCGCTTGCGTCTCTCACCAGCTCGCTTACTTAGCTACGCCTCTATCTTCACATTGTGCCTCTCGAAGAACTCTTTTAAGGCCTCTTCGACCACCTGGCTTTGAGCCCGTAAGCTGCTTTTAGACTGCACGGTATAAACCTTCAGAGCTTTGGCCACTGGTTCGGATAAGGTCAATGTAGTTTTTGGCATCACTCTCCGTTACAAGGCCTTTGTATTTATAAATCTTACCTACCTAGAAATTTGGGTACCAAAATCTTTTTATGCCATGATATTATTATGCCATAATGTCTTATTAGATTCATGTCCCTAATGGTAAGAATCAAAAAGTGGCAAATGGTGGGAGAGAGTAGGCGAAAGTCGATATAGGAAATGGATGGCTGATGAGCACTGAAATAGACAATAATTATTATAAATAATAATTAATATTTATGGATGCAAAAAATGGCGAACTTGCTCAATTTGCCTAAGCTCTGAATTCGTTTTATTCAATTAGAGTTTGGGGATCCTCCTGCCAACAGAATGGCTGGCAACTGATATTGAACCACTGTACCGTAGCTAACCGGGTGTCGGGAATTGATCCTAAGCCAAAATCAAGTTCACAGGTACTTAAACCATCTTAAGACGCGCCTCGACGGTAATGCCTTCCTACTCCAGTACAGCTATGAGAAGCCGCTGAGGTCTGAGCTGTTCAGCACCGACCAGCTGGTGCGGCATGCTAAGGTGCTGGCAGAACGCCATGAGGTTGATCCAACGCCCGGTGAGGACCTGCTTTTACCAAGGCTGGCGGAGAACGAGGCGATACTGTTGCAGGCAAACGAGCTGCTGACAGAGGCTGCGGCATCGAACCTCAGGATTGCACCGGCTTCTGAGTGGCTACTCGATAACTTTTACAAGATAGAAGAGCAGATTCGCATAGCCAAGTGGCATCTACCGAAAGGTTACAGCAAAGATCTGCCCCATATGCTAAGAGGACCTCTGGTCGGATACCCGCGCACTTACGACATCGCCAGGGAGCTGATCCTTCATACCGATGGTCGGGTGGATGCAGAAAGCCTCAAGAGCTTCGTGGATGCGTATCAGACGATCACATTGTTTAACCTGAGCGAGCTATGGTCAGTGGCGATCATGCTCCGCCTGGCACTGATAGAGAACCTGCGGCGCCTCTCTTTGCGAATCGCCAAGAGCAGGATTGACCGCAACCTGGCAGGTTACTGGGCAGATAAGATAATTCTCACGGCAGATGCCGAACCAAAGAGCATGATCAATGTGGTGGCTGATTTGGCCAGCTCAGACCCACCAATGTCCAGTGCCTTTGTCGCTGAATTTGCCCGAAGGTTGGAGGGGCAGAGCCGTGCTCTGTCCCTCCCGTTAATATGGATTGAAGAGCGTCTATCTGAGAAGGGAAAGACCATCGATCAGATGGTCCAGGTGGATATACAGCAAGAGGCTGCAGATAAGGTCTCCATAGGCAATAGCATTGGAAGCTTTCGTTTTCTTGAGTCCATGGACTGGAGGATGTTTGTAGAGGGAACGAGCGCTGTCGAGAAGGCACTGCGCATGGACCCTGTTGGAACATATATCCAGATGGACTTCGCCACCCGGGATCGTTACCGCCACACAGTTGAGAGGATCTCACGGGGCAGCTTGCTATCTGAGGAAGAGGTCGCACTCAAAGCGGTAAATCTAGCCCAGGAGAGTGCTGAGGCTAGGGGCAGCGAAGATCGAAGTGCACACGTTGGGTACTACCTGATAGATAAGGGGCTACCTGAGCTTGAGAGGGCCGCTGGGATGAGCCGATCGCTGATGGGGTCACTTAGCAGGACTATTCACCGGTCCCCTCTGCTCTGCTATCTCGGCGTAATTACGCTGGTCACTGCACTCATCACCGCTGCAATACTGGCCCAGGCTTATGAGCTTGGATCGGGCGTATGGATGCAGGTTTTAACTTCCATCTTCCTGGTGATCTGCATAAGCAGTCCTGCAGTGGGCCAGGTGAACTGGCTGGCAACTCTGCTGGTCAAGCCTCATGCCCTCCCCAGAATGGACTTCTCTTCAGGCATTCCGCAAGAGCTGCGAACCCTCGTGGTGGTTCCATCCGTTTTGACCAGCCCTGAAAAAGTTATGGATCTGCTGGAGGGTCTAGAGGTTCGATACCTGGCAAACCGGGATATAAACCTCCACTTCGGCCTTCTGACGGATCTGGGCGATGCAAAGCAGGAGGTCGTGCCTGAGGATGAGCACCTATTGCTTATGGCTCGCCAGGGAATCGAGGCTCTGAATGAAAAGTACCCTGATAGTATCTTCTTTCTCTTCCCTCGCCAGCGCAGGTGGGACCCTAAGGATGAGATCTGGAGAGGATATGAGCGAAAAAGGGGCATAATCGGGGAACTCAACTCACTGCTACGAGGCGGATCCGAGAATAGCTTCTCCATAATTACAGGAGACGTATCGATCCTGCCCGAGATAAAGTACGTCATCACAGTTGACGAAGATACCAAGATGCCCTACGACTCTGCCCGTATGCTGGTGGGGACCATGTCTCATCCACTCAACCGCCCCAGGTTCGATGAATATAAGCAATATGTCGTTGAAGGCTACAGTATACTCCATCCCCTCCTGAGCTCTGGCATGCCTGAAGCAGACCGATCGAGGTTTGTGAGGATCTTTGGAGGTGAGCCGGGAATTGATCCATACACGCGTGAGGTCTCGGACGTCTACCAGGACATTTTCGGAGAAGGCTCCTTTACCGGCAAGGGAATCTACGATGTGGATGCCTTCTCGCAGTCTCTGGGTGGACGCTTTCCGGATAACCTGATCCTGAGCCATGACCTTCTGGAGGGTAGCTATGCCAGAGCAGCACTGGTCAGCGATGTGCTATTCTATGAGGACTATCCCTATCGCTACGCTGCAGATGTTAGCAGGAGGCACAGATGGATCAGGGGAGACTGGCAGATTGCCAGCTGGTTGCTCATGCGCGTGCCAGGCCCAGGAGCCCTGGTCATGGATAATCCGATCTCTGGGCTATCCCGATGGAAGATCCTCGACAATCTTCGGCGCAGCCTCGTGACCCCTGCCCAGATTTTACTGTTGTTCTTGGCATGGTTGATGTTGCCGCAGCCGCGTTTTTGGACTGCTGTGGTAGTAGGATCGGTTCTGGTTTCACCGATTCTAGCTTGCATCAGAGCAATCCTGAACAAGCCTACCGAGCTTCCCATGGATCAGCACCTGCATTCTGCCGGGAGAGCGATTTTCAGATACCTAGCTCAGGCAGGGCTCAGCTTAACCTTCCTGCCGTATGAGGCCTTCTTCAGCCTGGATGCAGTTGCGCGCACCGAAGGGCGAATGCTATTCACCCATAAGCGGCTGCTGGAATGGAACTCTTCGAGCAGCTCCAAGAGTAAGGGGCGCAGTGATCTGGCGGGAATCTACCAGTCGATGTGGATAGCCCCGGCGGTAGCCATTGCCATGGCCTCCTATCTGGCGTTTTGGCGTTCCGATGTGCTGCACATCGTCTGGCCGCTGCTGGTATCTTGGAGCCTCGCACCTGCGGTTGCCTGGTGGATCAGCCTGCCACTTGACACACCCGAGGCAAAACTTAGCGAGGATCAAACAATATTCCTACGCAAGCTTTCAAGGAAGACCTGGAAGTTTTTCGAGACCTTCGTGGGACCAGAAAGCCACTGGCTTCCGCCGGACAATTATCAGGAGAAACCGTGCTCTGTGGTTGCTAACGGCACATCGCCTACGAATATGGGGCTGTCGCTGTTAGCAAACCTGGCAGCATATGATTTCGGTTATGTCTCAGCAGGAAAACTGATAGAGCGCACTGGTAGCTCCCTTCAAACCATGAAAGTGCTGGAACGTTTCCAGGGCCACTTTTACAACTGGTACGATATCAAGCTGCTTTTGCCAATGCATCCCAAGTACATCTCAACTGTGGATAGCGGAAACCTGGTAGGCCATTTGCTGACTTTGCAGCAGGGACTATTCGAGCTTCCTGACCAAAAGATTCTGCCCCCGCAGGCCTTTGAAGGTCTCAGGGACACTCTGTATATCCTTATGGATGCATACGGAGGAGGTGGGCCTACAGTCGAGAGCCGAAAGGATATTGTGTCCCCAGAGGTGCTGGTCCAGATCGACCGGTTCCAGACTGAGCTTCAGTCGCCTCCATGTACACTCTCAGCAGCAAGGATGATCTTGGACCAGCAGATAAAGGCTGCAGAATGGATAATAGACCGCTTGGGTCCTGAGGCGGCAGATGATCCGGTTAGGTTCTGGATGAAATCCTATGAGACGCAGCTCCGGGACCATCTGGACGATCTGGTCCTCACGGCTCCTTGGCTCAAGGTTCAACTCTTGGCGATGATGCCATCTCCCATAGAGGCAGGCCTCAATCACGACTCAGCCGAACATGTTGCAAGACTGAGCGAACTGCAGGCTGAGCTGCTCAGACTTGACTGCAATCCATCACTGAAGGAGGTCCCAGAGATGGCCATGAAGCTTATGCCTATGATAGACCTTATTCTTGGCAGTCTCCAGGACGAAGATCGACGGGATGAGCGAAATATGTTCCTTGGGCTCGGACAGGCTATCACTGAGGCCAGCGAGCGCGCTAGTAATAGGATAGCATCCATCAAGAAGCTTGCGATCGGCTGCGGCGAGCTGGCCAAAATAAGATACGACCTCCTCTTCGATAAGTCACGTCGGCTTCTTGCCATAGGCTACAACGTCGACTGCCTCAGACGCGATGAGAGCTGCTATGATCTGCTGGCATCTGAGGCCAGGCTATCCAGCTTCGTTGCCGTCGCCCAGGGGAGCCTAAAGCAAGAGCATTGGTTTGCCCTGGGCCGCATGCTTACCCTCGCAGGCGGAGAGCTGGCTTTGCTCTCCTGGGGAGGAACCATGTTCGAGTATCTTATGCCGCAACTAATCATGCCTACCTATGAGAACACCCTCCTAAACCAGACCTATAGAGCGATAGTTAGGCGACAAATCGAATATGGCAAACAGCGCAACGTTCCCTGGGGCATCTCAGAGTCTGGCTACAACATGACAGATGTCAACCAGATTTACCAGTATCGCGCCTTCGGTGTGCCCGGGCTGGGGTTTAAGCACGGGCTGATTGAAGACCTGGTGATTGCACCTTACGCCTCGGCTCTGGCCCTGATGGTGGAACCGTCCGAGGCATGCACCAACCTGCAACGAATGGCAGCCGAGGGATATCTTGGGCAGTACGGTTTCTACGAGGCGATCGATTATACCCCTTCGCGTCTTTCTCGGGGCGAGATCAGTGCAACTGTGCAATCTTATATGGCCCACCACCAGGGCATGAGCTTCCTATCTACGGCTTACGTGCTTTTAGACAGACCCATGCAAAGAAGGTTCATGGCTAACCCGATCTTCCAGGCTGCAGATCTACTTCTCCAGGAGCGGGTTCCGAAGGCTTCGCCTTTCTATCCCCATGCTTCTGAGGTTGCATCATCAATCTGGAGGGCTGGTATGACGGATCGGCGCGAGTCCCTGCGGGTCATCGATGATCCTAACACTTTCCGACCTGAGGTGCACCTGCTCTCTAATGGCAGATACAGCGTAATGATCTCCAGTTCAGGCGGAGGCTACAGCAAGTGGAAGGAGATCGCTGTTACTCGTTGGCATGGTGACACCACCCTCGACAATGATGGCATGTTCTTCTATATCCGTGACCTGGACCGTGGCGAGTTCTGGTCTGCAGGGTATCAGCCGGTGCTCAAAGACTCTGAGACATACCAGGCGATCTTCCGGGGATCGATGGCAGAGTTCAAGTCAAGGATTCAGGATATTGATACGTGTGCCGAAGTGGTCGTCTCCCCTGAGGACGATGTCGAGCTACGCAGCATCAGCATCACCAACCGATCCTGGAGACGGCGAAGGATAGAGCTGACCAGCTATGCAGAGGTTGTCTTAACGACCCCTGCAGCCGATGCGACACATCCCTCTTTCAGCAACCTATTCGTAGAGACGGAGATCGTCCGCAAGAGATCTGCAGTACTCTGCACTCGCCGGCCAAGGTCGAAGGACGAGAGAACTCCCTGGATGCTGCACCTGATCTCAGCGGAGAAGATCAAGGTCGATGAAGTTTCCTATGAGACAGACCGCTTGAGGTTCATGGGCCGTGGAAAAACTGCAGCAGATCCTGAGGCTTTGACGGGGTCCTCAGATCTCTCAGATAGCGAAGGATCTGTATTGGATCCCGTCGTTGCCATCAGGTGCAATGTCACGATAGATCCTGGAGAGACGGCCAGGGTGAACTTCATCACAGGCATTGCAGAGACGCGGGATGCTGCCATGGATCTGATCGATAAATACCACGACCTGAGCATGGCAGACCGCATCTACGACCTGGCCTGGACTCAGAAAAAAATGATCATGCAGCAGCTCAACATCGCCGAAGACGATATCGAGCTCTATGAGCGCCTTGTCAGCGCCATAATCTACCCAAGCCCAACCTGGCGTGCCAGCCCGAGCATTCTTTTGAGCAACCACAGTGGTCAGTCAGGCCTGTGGGCTTACCGCATCTCAGGCGACCTTCCAATTGTACTTCTGAGGATAGGGGATCGATCTTACATCGAGCTGGCGCACCAGCTCTTGAAGGCACATGCCTACTGGCGCATGATGGGACTGGCAGTAGATCTTGTGATCTGGAACGAAGACAGCTCAGGATACAGACAGCAGCTCCAGGACGATATTATGGGCCTGATTTCCTCTTGCACCGAAGCTGGCACTCTGGACCAGCCGGGCGGCGTCTTTATTTTACACATGGATCAGATCTCTGACGAGGCCAGGATCCTGGTACAGGCCGCAGCCAAAGCCATCTTTACAGATGATCAGGGAACTTTTGAGGATCAGCTGGAACGCAAAAGCAGACTCTTGAGATCCGTTCCTCTTTTGAAGCCAAAAAAGGCAGTCCTTGTCGAGAACTACATGGAGGTTGAGTCTATCGGCCAGGATCTGATCTTCTTCAACGGCCTAGGGGGGTTTACTAAGGACGGGCGCGAGTATATAATCCGGATCGCTCCTGGACAAACGACCCCAGATCCGTGGTCGAATGTTATATCAAACCCCAATTTCGGGACTGTAATATCTGAGAGCGGCGGAGCATATACGTGGAGCGAGAACTCCCAGCAGTTCCGCCTTACCCCATGGTATAATGATCCTGTGAGCGATACCAGCGGCGAGGCTCTGTATATTCGCGATGAGGAGGGCGGCCAGTTCTGGTCGCCCACTGCCCTGCCGGCGGTCGGGACGACGCCTTACATCTGCAGGCATGGTTTTGGCTACAGCGTTTTCGAGCACAAAGAGAGCGGGATTGCATCTGAGCTATGGGTATATGTGGCAGTAGACGCTCCCATAAAGTTTTGTGTGCTCAAGATCCGTAATGAGTCCGGCGTGCCACGCAAGCTATCTGTGACCAGATATATCGAGCTGGTGCTGGGAGAGATGCATTCTAAGACGGGGATGCATATTGTCACAGAGATCGATCCCAGAACCGGGGCCCTCTTTGCCAGAAACTCGTACAATACGGATTTTCCTGGAAGGATAGTCTTTCTGGACGTGAATGAGGAGGTGGGCAGCTTCTCTGGGGATAGGACCGAGTTCCTTGGCCGAAACGGTAAGATGGCCCGGCCTGCTGCCCTGACGCGGGAGCGGCTCTCCAACAGAGTTGGCGCTGCCATGGACCCATGTGCAGCCATGCAAGTCGGGATCGATCTAGCAGACGGGCAGGAGCGCGAGATCGTCTTCACATTAGGCGTTGGACGAGACACGAGTGACGCTCGCAGCTTAATTTTGCGTTTTCGCGGGTCTGTTCCGGCCCGAAGTGCCCTTGAAGCTGTGTGGAGATATTGGAACCGCACCCTCGGCGCGGTGCATGTGGAGACCCCAGATAAGGCCCTCAACGTGCTTACGAACGGCTGGCTCCTCTACCAAACCCTAGCATGCCGCATCTGGGCGCGCAGCGGATATTACCAATCCGGCGGGGCGTTCGGCTTTCGAGACCAATTGCAAGACATGATGGCGTTGATATACACAGAGCCGCAGCTTGCTCGCGAGCACTTACTGCGATGTGCAGCCCATCAGTTCCGGGAGGGAGACGTTTTGCACTGGTGGCACCCGCCATCGGGGCGCGGGGTACGGACTCACAGCTCTGATGATTACCTCTGGCTACCTCTGGCGGCTCACCGGTACGTCACAGCTACGGGAGATACAGGGGTGCTTGACGAATGCATCAACTTTATCGAAGGCAGGCCCCTAAAACCCGATGATGAGGCCTATTATGATCTTCCCACGAGATCAGAGGAGTCCGGCACCCTTTACGAGCATTGTGTCAGAGCCATCAGGAACGGTCTTTCGTTTGGCCAACACGGCCTACCCCTCATGGGCTCCGGAGACTGGAACGACGGCATGAACCGCGTAGGCCATCTGGGCAGAGGTGAGAGCATCTGGCTGGCCTTCTTCCTGTACCATGTGCTCATAAAGTTCTCTGAGATTGCATCTCTGCGTGGCGATACAGCCTTTGCAAATCGATGTAGCAGCGAGGCTGCCAATCTGAGCCAGAATATCGAAGAGTTCGGGTGGGATGGCCATTGGTACCTCCGTGCCTACTTCGATAACGGAGAGACTCTCGGGTCCTCGGCCAATTCAGAATGTCAGATCGATTCCATCTCCCAGAGCTGGTCTGTTCTATCCGGTGCAGGAGATCCAAAGAGATCGAAGACGGCCATGATGGAAGTGGACCGCCTTCTGGTCGATAGAGATGCATCGCTAATAAAGCTCTTAGAGCCGCCTTTCGATAAGTCTGACTCTGATCCTGGCTATATCAAAGGCTACATACCGGGAGTGAGAGAAAATGGGGGGCAGTATACCCATGCTGCTATATGGGTGATAATGGCATTTGCTGCCATGGGTGACAGCGCCAGGGCCTGGGAGCTATTGTCTATTATCAACCCTCTGAAGCATGGCTCGACCCCGGAGGAGGTTGCAATCTACAGGGCAGAGCCATATATCGTTGCAGCTGATGTGTATGCACTTCCGCCGCACACCGGGCGGGGCGGATGGACCTGGTATACCGGAGCTGCAGGCTGGATGTACCGCCTCATAGTAGAATCGCTGCTTGGACTGAGGCTGGACGTTGACAGGCTAAGCTTTACCCCTTGTCTTCCAGCAGATTGGAATTCATTTCGCTTGCATTACCGCTACCGTGAGACATTCTACCACATTACGGTTACGCAGACGGGTCCGAGATGCAAGGTGGTGAGTGTGACGGTCGACGGCCTGGTGCAGAGCGACGGGTCGGTACACTTGGTCGATGATCGGAGAGAGCATTTCGTGGAGGCTATCCTAAACTAAAATTAAGTTAATCCTTTGTGTCTTTATACTTTTTAAGGTAATCAGATACTCTAATTTTAGAGGGCCTTAGAGGCAAAGGATCTGCCTTGGTTTTTAACGAAACATATATCACCCCGACAGGGATCTAACTGGTCTTAATATGAGTTCAGAAAAAAAATCCAACTTTAGGGAAATGATGGAGGAGGAAGAGAAGCGGCAAGATGAAGAGACACTGAGAATATTTGCTGACAAAGAATTATACATAGCTCTAGATGATGAACTGAGAGGTAAAATTATTAAAGTCGATGTTGGAATCGAGAAAATTTTTGAGGGCATTCTCATAGCCAGCTTATCTTCGGGATTACTATTGAATCTCGGGAATGGCGAACGTGCTGTTATCCCCAATGAAGCTATTAAATGTATATCCATTAGATTGCCTAGTAAGCCTTTACCACCGAGCTCTGGCAAGTAGGCATAGATCTTACCTATCCCCCCCTCTGAAGACTTCAAAGCCAGGATGCCCACAGACCCTATAAGGCCCCAACAGGCTAGGATATAGGCTGCATCCCTGGTAGCCTCTCTCCAGGGATCGTCCATCCGGACGGAGGCCAAGACTAAGTCAAAAGCAGATATGAAGCCTAGAAGCCATATGAGAACTTGAATATCTATATTTAGTGATATTTCAATTAGAATTTTTTTATCAGTCCAGGCCCTTAGCTTAAAGATCTTGGCGTTCTTCCTCTGAGGACTCCAGAGGACACGTTAGGGCGTGGATCCGAGAGGCCCGGTCGGCACCTTGGCGATCTGTGAGACCCTCTCAGGAGTCACCTTGAGGACTTCTGCAGCCCGGGAGAAGGGCAGACCGTTAAGACCATGATCGATCTATAAGTGAAATGCCCTGACACTCTATAACGCTGCTCGTAGGCCGTCAGGAGACATGCGCAAGGGTTTCTATGTGGTCCTATGTCTTCTGGGTGGGCTCGGCGGTTCTGCCTTCAAGCTTGTTAATCCTACCTTCCAGGGGAGTCCAAGGCCTCGAAGCAATAATCAACCCTGAGGGCCGTGGTCATCCCAAGCCTTCTATTCTTACACCATTATTTCCTAGATACTCATGAATAGCCTTTTCAGCTACTTCTGAAACTACTTTCATCCGATCTGTGGATTCAAAAGCGAATCTCCGCAGTGCGTTGGCCGTTTCTAGCGATAGGGAGCGGTTCATATCCTTTACCGCCTATAACTTCTTACGGGGTTCACGCTTTTTGCCTATGGTATTAGTATATTTCATAATTTAGGGGCAGCGACAATTTCGATTGTGTCAATCTATTTTTGGCCACGATCTCAATTATTATCTCTCTTCCCTAAACGGCTCGTCCACGAGAATTCCGCCAGCTGATCCAGTTGAATTTTTGAGGCCCAAACCTATCGACGGCTCTTCGCAAATACCACCCTGCGCGTCTGCCTTGATATTTCCGACTCTGATATTTTAGGTGATTTACCATAACCAAAACTCCTATTATCGTTTTAACCCTGTATTGTGCCCTTATTAGGCTTGATCTTTTCTGTTTCTGCGAAATAAACATTATACGTAAATTTTGTTTTTTGGGGCATTTCAATTGGGCAATCTCTGAGTCCCATTTGACATACATACACTACTACAGCATAGTATATAAATCTCGAGGAACTTTGATATTTTGATGCTTAAAGCTTTTTATTTAAAGATATTGTTTTGAGAGTTAGAATTACGATGAAAGCAGGAGAAAGCCCAGGACTTCAGTCCTGGGAGACGCCACAAATAGAGGATTCGAAATGACAAATGGAAACGTAGAAAAAGCGAAGGCTGATGTAAAGAAAAGGATGGCTGATCTCGGGGAAAAATAGCCTATGTAACGGCTAAAGGCCAGAATATAAGCGAGCCTCCATGGCAGCCTGGAGCTCCAGGACCCTTGAGTCTATTGGCTGGATGCGCTGGCTCACGAAGAGGATTTGCTTCTTGGACCTTATAAGCTGCTCGAAGATCCTTGTCATAGTCCGACCATATGACTCATGAGGATAAGAATATTGGCCAGAAATCAACAGCAAAAGACTATTTTTGCATTAAGGGATTAGAAGAATTACACGAAATGAGGGATGGTTTAGATAAAACCAATTAGCTAGATCCTTTTTCATAAAGCAAAGAAAATTAATTTTAAATGAGAATAGCACATGCTCACAAATAACTTGAAAGCTGTGGGATGACTGACCTGTGGAGGGAGTTATCCTTCGATTTTAACACCACGCCTCTCGAAGAACTCTTTTAATGCCTCTTCGGCCGCCTGGCTTTGAGCACGCAGGCTGCTTTTTGTCTTGGTAGTATATGTTTTGAGGGCTTTGGCGACTGGTTCGTATAGTGGCAATGTAGTCTTGGGCATAAATCTTGATTTATTAAGCGTTAGTTTATATAGGTTATGGTACTCAGATACTTTGATGCCAAAAGCTTTTTATTTAAAGATATCGTACCAGAATTAGAAGCATAAATGGAGACTCAAAAATGATAAATGAAACTGCAGAGGTGGCAACGGCTGAGGCCAATGCCAAGATAATCACCGATATGGATAAGGCACAAGCCGATTTTATGGAAGCAAGAGCCGCGAAAAGGATAGCTGAAGAGATGAATGTTGCTGATAAATAGAAACGGTGAAATAAAATGTTAAAAAAGTTCTGGATGCTGAGTGGGCTAAGAGTGCTGCTCGGGCTATGAAAGGGAAGACATTTGCGCAGGCAATTTTTGTTTGCATAAATCTTCAATTCCCGCCCAGAAGAAATAATGAACTGCTTGGATAATTTGCTCTTCCCTCATGAACAGAATGAGAGCTATTGACTGACCCAAAAGAAAACCATGCTGTTTTGGAGAAGAGCTATGGGATTCCGGACGCAGGGGATGTAAGTGCAAGCTGTTTATGAAGCCAGCGGGGTGGTTTGCTAGCTCTCCTGTGGTTCGTGAAAAAGAAGCACCATTGCTGTTACAATGAGTAAGAATAGATAACCATTTTACGATAGTACCGCGGCATGAAGAGTTCCGAACGATGATCCTAGAATGTCGATACACGCCGATTTCCTTGATTTATCCAACACAGCAGGAATAAGCTTGAAAACTCACTTATTCTCTGGCTGAGAAGAGGCCATGGCGAAACCTCGGTGACAGCTTTGGAGGGGGGATATGGATATTAAACTAACTTTTTATCCCGTAGGATTTGTCGTCCTTTAGCGGTGAGGCCGACATTATTGATACCGTTTAAAAGGCTCAGGCCCGGGGCATATGTGCCTCTCGCGATTCTTACATATCCGTCGTCATCCATTATCTCTAACCGGTCTCCCATCTCCTCATCGGAGATGTTAAACATCTCTATAAGGAAGAATGGGGCAATAAGAGAGTTATGCGACTTCTCATAGATAGCTTTGAGAATTCCTACATCCATATCGTAAATTCCTTCTTAGATATAGAGCCCCTTTCAAAACTATTTATACCACCATTAGGAATTACCTCTTGAATGGGTA
>CAZKWM010000017.1:0-17343 GCA_964556405.1 uncultured Methanotrichaceae archaeon
CGTTCCCTCCACCTTGGTGCGCCCCTGGGCTACCCAGCAGAGACGAAGCCGAGAGTGGGGTCGGTTCATCCCTGATAGAGTTCACCTGGATGGATGGTGATGCGCAGCCTTTGCCTCGTGGACCCAGAGATGGGCGATTCTGGAGGATGTAATTTGGATATGCGTACTCCTCCGCGAACCGATAGCTTGATCTTCTTTATTCTCTTACCTGACAGT
Source organism: uncultured Methanotrichaceae archaeon (assembly GCA_964556405.1). Lineage (GTDB taxonomy): Archaea > Halobacteriota > Methanosarcinia > Methanotrichales > Methanotrichaceae > UBA114. Next base: position 217 of record CAZKWM010000017.1, read on the forward strand.
TTAGAGAAGGGTTTGGACAAATGAAAAATGAGATAGCTGTTGTCTTCGATGTAGCCGGGACCCTTCTTAAGATGTATCGCGTAGCGAAAGATGTTCCCGGCAGGCGTCTTCTAAGGAAAGTGATCACCACAGAGCTCATCATGGCCAAGGACGGCAGGGCCCTGGTTGTGCCTCAAGTAGATCCTCAGGAGGTGCTTCTCTCCCCGCCGGATACCCCTCTGGGGAAGATATTCCCCGAAAACCTCCTGGAGGTCAGCTGCTCTTCAACTCCTGTTGGAAAGGAGGAGGCAGCCTCCATCCTTCGAACATCCCGCGCCATGGCCCGCGATCTCCAGGAGGCTTGCCAGGCCGTCATCTCCAGGTGCTGCGACCATGAGTCCTACATGACCGCGGGAGTAATAATCGACACTGAATCTAAAGAGGTGGCCTATGCCCTGAGCACGGGCGGAGTGCCCTTCCTGGGCTCCAAGGACGTTCTGGACAGATTGACCTCCATGGGTGCGGACATTTACGTAGCCTCCGGCGACAGCATGAGGAGCCTCGTCGGCCTGTCAAAGCTTGGTATAAGTCGCGAGAGGATCAGCGCCGTGGCCAGCCCCCGGCAGAAATACGATCTGGTAACGTCCCTCAAGGAATGCTATGGAAAGGTGGTCATGATTGGGGATGGCCTGAACGATCTGCATGCCCTGAAGGCCGCCGATCTGGGAGTCCTGACGATGCAGCAGGACAGCCGACCACCCAAAAATCTTTTAAGGGCCGCAGATGCGGTAATCAAGGATATACGCGAACTTCCAGAGATCGTAAAGAATGATATAAAACTCATAGTATAAACGGCCCTTATAAAAAGATCTATCTAGGGTCAGATCCACTCAAGGTATTACACTGCGTCGGACATTTCCTAAAAATTTAAAGAAAACTATTTATACTAGGATCGTTCTGTCATATTTGCAGCAGCTTTTAGATCCTTTAGTACAGAGATCAAGAGAAATGAGATTGGACTAGGAGTAGCATATAGATGTTCGAGGAGCTTTTAGAGCTATACAAAACTAAAGCGGCCGAGGTAGAAAGAGAGCAGAAAGAAGCTCAGGCCATGATCACCCTTATCGCTGCCATCGACAAGATCTCTTCTGAGATGAACTCCAAGCAAAGCGACGTGGAGCTCTTGGGCAGGCTGATTGATCAGGTTGACCGCTTATCCAAAGAGGTAGCGGACCTCAAGAGCCAGCTTAAGGCAAGGCAGGCACGCGCTCCGGCAGCAGCGGCACCAGCCCAGGAACAGGGAGCAGCGACCGAGGGCAAGGCCCTTGATAATCATGCAAAATCCCTCATAGAGATCATGAAGGAAAGGCCGGGTCGGTACACCACCAGCGAGCTTGTAGATATGCTGGGCTTGAACAAGACCACGGTCATCAGCGTTATGAAGAGGGCCATGGAGATAGACCCCAAGCACGTGAAGCTTACTCAGGGCAAGAGAAGAAAGCTTTACCTGGCGTACGTCTCCGATGAAGAGGGTCAGGTTGCGCAGTCTGATTCAGCTCCTGGCGACGAGGACAAGATGAGGCTCGAGCTGATGGCCATGACCTGACGTTCAACATTGTGTAAATTTGAATTCAGTTGAAGGTTGCGCTCCAGAGGGCATATTAGTAGGAGATCGCCCCTGAAGAATACCTCTTTTCCCCCTTCCACGCAGGTCATCTCTTAATCATTATATTATTTGTTTTTAATCTGGTGCCTCTGGTATTTTTACGAACTATTTTGTTGATTATTGACTCTTCTGCCAGACAGAGGCTCCTTTGAGGATCAGCAACTCTTTTGCCAACTCAAATAAAGGTCTTTCATAAGGAGTGGGTTTGGACCGAACGGTGTCCGATGAACGATATCTATATGAACGTTTTATAGCTAGAGATAAGACCATCGAAGGTATGGACGGTACGGCAAAGCCCAGTCCCACAAGATATCTCCAAGCTTCTAGGAAGAAAAGAGGTGGGTTTTTGGGGAGCTGCCACCTTCAAAAGGGATTTGATGAGGGCAGTTCCCCACGTCTTTGCTTTGGATTTAGGGTCAAAGTTTTGCCATTATCTATGGCTTCTGGTCTCGATTAAGCCGACTTCTGCTTTCTCCTATACACATAGCCTCCTACTACCAGCACCAGTACCAGGAGAACTACGCCAGGGACAATCACGGACCCCCGCGCAGCCTTTACTATCACCGGGATCTTCATACTCTCGGAGATGATGGTATCGCCATTGACATCGGTGTACTTGATCTCGCTGTTGATGCCGTAGTCCTTGGGAGTGGCGTCGGAGTCCACGTCCATTCTGAAGACCACTGTCTTGGACTCTCCGGAGTTTAAGGTGCCTATGTAGGCCTGATCATCGGTGGACGAGAAGGGCTTGAAGATACTTAGTCTTGCTACAGCATCCCTCACTGGTTGATCCCCTATGTTCATATAGGTGACCTGTATAGGGCACTTCTTGTCTCCGGCTGAGATGATCCCCGTGGCATTGGATAGCTCAAAGTCGGCCTGGCTCTTGACATAGACGGGCACCGTCACCGTCTGGTTGGCCTTGGCGTAGTCCAGTGACTCCTGGAAGTTCACCAGAGTCGGGCTTCCTCCGTTGGCGCTCAGATCCGATGCATAGACCCTGACGTTGCCCTGGTAGTCGTAGGAAAGCTTCAGGTTCAGGGGATACCTTCCGGAGGGGGCATGGTCGGCGATCTTGATGGTGAACTTCAGAGGGCTTTGAGTCTTTTCTCCAGCCCTCAAAGCACCAACTACCTGATCACCGGACTTGACCTCTATCTGAGGCGTGTCGGAGGTCAGTGTGGCGGTGATGCCCAGGGCGGTGGTCTTCTTATATTCATCCTGGAGCTCGGCGTTCTTCAAGGCGTACTCCTTGGGATTCTGGGGGGTCTTGTCATCCTTGAACCCCAGTATCCTTCCGTAGTTGGTCAGGTCCAGGTAGAGCGTCACCGTATCTCCCCTCTGAAACTCATCGGTTCCAGAGATGCTGGCCGATAAGTTGGGGCCGCCGTACATGAGGTAGTAATTATCGCCCCCAAGCTCATAGGGTATGTAAGTGTTCTGAGCCTGGACCGCCGTGGCAAGGATTGCAAGGGCGATAAGGCTCCATGTGATGTACTTTAAGGATATCAATCCGTTATCCTCCTGGTATTGGTTATGCGGCGCTTTATGGCCGTGAAGGTTTCACGTCTGAGCTTCATGCGGAGCATGAGAACTACGAAGACCGTAAAGGTAGTGAGGAGGGCGAAGATCACAGCAAGGACTGTAACCAGGCCGAAGTTGTTGGTGATCATGAAAGGCGAGGCTATGAGGGCCCCAAAGCCAAAGACCGTGGTCAATTCCGAGGCCATGAAGGCAGATCCTATTCTTCGGGAGGTGATTCTTAGGGCCTCCATAGCGTCACTGCACTTACCCAGCTCCTCATAGAACCTCTCCATCATCAGTATGGCGTACTCGGACCCTATTCCCAGGATCAGAGCTCCAAGGGTTGAGGTCAGTGGCATGTACTTGAGCGCTCCCAGGTACATGGCCCCACCCATCCAGCCGATGACGACTAGCATGGGCAGCACCGGCAGCAAGGCCTTGATGACGTCACCCCTGTATATAAACAGGAGGATGATGAAGGCCAGCACCAGGGCAAGGAGAAAGGCCGCAGCTATGATTATTGTGGGATTTACGACTATCCAGGATCCAATCCTTTCCAGAGTATTCATGCCTCACCCCTGGGTGCGTTCGGAAATTGCAGAACGTACGAAACAGACGAAAAGTACTTAAAAGTTGTGGTAGAGCGGAATAGGTGATGAACCGAGAGGAGAGGAATAAGATCAAGAAGCACATCGTGGATGCCTGCGTCCAAGCCGCCGACAGGAAGGGGTGTAGCGATGCGGCAGGGGTGCTTCACGGGACCTTATTCTTGGCCGATGAGCCCATGTCCCTGGATGAGCTGGTGGAGGATACCGGGTACAGCAAGTCCACGGTCAGCTCCAACATGAGCGTCCTGGAGCACTTGGGGCTGGCCAAGCGCATCATCACCCCAGGCGATAAGAGGTATCGCTATCTGCTGGAGATGGACCACGATGCCATGAAGTCAGCCATGCTCAACAATGTGAAGGAGGAGATACGCCTCCTGCTGGTGGCCTTGGAGGCCACTGAAAAAGAGCTTATGGAATCGGCTTCTGATCCAAAAGAGGTGGCCAGGATCGTGGGCGCCAAGGAGTTTTACCTGAAGACCAGCGAGCTTTTGGACTTGGTTTTGCGCTACAGCACCGAAGAGCTCATAGATCTCCTCAAGCCCAAAGCTCCTTAGATGAGCTTGTTCTTAACTTTCTCGTAGAAGCCGTCGAGGCTGGCCTTGACGAACCTGGCCGGGGTTTTTGCCCTGCTTATGGTCACAGAGTTTGCGCGGGATATAGTGGCCATGTTTTGCCCATCCACCACCACCACGGCGTCCTTCTCAGGCGATTTCAGGTTCACCTCCACGGTGCTGCTCCCCGGTATCACCCAGGGCCTAGAGTAGAGCTTAAAAGGTGCCACAGGTACCAGTACTATGGCATCGACCCTCGGGTCCACGATAGGACCTCCGGCACTCATGGCGTAGGCAGTCGAGCCAGTGGGGGTAGCAAAGATCATGCCGTCGGCTCTCAAGGCCTCTAGGAGGGATCCATCGACAGTGACGCTAAAGTCCATCATCTTGGCAGGGCTCGCCGTTATCAGGGCCACCTCATTGGTAGCAGGGGGGAAATCCTTTCCATCCAGGGTGACCTTGAGCCTCGTCCTCTCATCTACATCGAAGCCCCCGAGGATGTGCTCTATGTCCCTGACGGCGTCCTTAGGCTGGATATCCACCAGAAAGCCCAGTGTGCCCATGTTGACGCCCAGGATTGGAATGGGATCTCTCATGCGCCGCAGAGCCCTCAGGATGGTGCCGTCACCACCGATGGAAACTACAAGGTCCACGCCCTTCTCTTCCATCTCCTCCACCGGCGTTCCCGGAACCCCTATTCTCTGGGCAACATCAGGCTCCACGTAGATCTCAGCCACCGTCTTGAAGTGATCCACCAGGCTCTTCAGAAGCCTCACCGATTCGTCCTCACGCCGGGAGACAAAGCCTATCTTCAAGCCCCTCGACCACCTACGAGCTTCAATAGATCGCTGTGCAAAATCCCATTAGAGCATATCATCTCGGTCCTCTGCCACATGTCCCCTTTGAGCAGTATCTTTCTGCCATAGGCATCGGTGACCAGACCTCCGGCCTCCTCCAGGATGAGCTTTCCCGCAGCCACGTCCACTGCTCTGAGCATCTCCCTTAGGTCTAGGAAAGCATCCAGCTTTCCTGCGGCGACCATAGAGAGCTCCAGGGAGGTGCTTCCCAGGGTTCTGATCCTCCTTACGATGTCCCCTATCTCCACAATCCTGGAGGTGTAGGGCCGCACCGTGTAGGCGGATATGCTGAAGTCCTTCAGTACCGAGGTCTTTGAGACCCCAAGCCTTCCCCCCGGATCGGCGTAAGCTCCCCTCCCTTCCTCGGCATAGTATTTGGTCCCCCTGGCCAGGTCGAAGACGTAGCCGAACTTTCGCTTTCCCTGGCTGAGATATATTGACAAGGAGTAGAAGGGAATGCCCTTGATAGCATTGTAGGTCCCATCCAGGGGGTCGAGGTGGATGAAGTAGTCCGGATGCTCCCCTATCTGGATCTCCCCTATCTCCTCAGAAAGGACGGTGAAGCCCTCTCCCGAAGCCCTTAGGGTCTCTAGGACGGCGTTCTCTGCGACCCGGTCTATGCTCTTAGTAGGCGTGCCGTCGGCACCCATATCCACAATTGTCCCGCTGGCAGGATCTCCCACCATGCTTCTCACGGCACCGGCCACGGAAGCGGCCATGGAATCGCAGAGGTCATTTAAGGCCTTGCCCTCCTTTGATAGTCCATCTATCATCCCTATGAGCTTAAGAGTGCCAGATATAAAAGATTCCTTAAACTCGAAAATGACTTCTAAAGCTCAGGGATGAGTCCATAACCCCAAGAACGGTTCCAGAGGCCCAATAACGTCTGCTGTTTGCGAACGCCAGATCTATATCTCCGACTATGCGACAAGTGCTATCACGCTACATACTCACATCGACGACGGAGAATAGCATATGATACTAGGACTTCCAACAGAGACATTCCTTGGCGTAGTCGGCGTACCTCTTCTGATATCCTTGGCGCTTTTCATCTGGGCCATCAAGTGGTGATGATGGTGGATTTTACAAGCTTGATCGTAATTGTAGCCTATTTCCTGGGGCTCATGGCCATAGGAGTTTGGACCTCCTAGAAGGTCAAGACCTCCGAGGACATGCTGGTGGCCGGCAGAAACATGGGATTCTGGGTCCTCGTCCTCCTCATAGTCTCAAGCATCTGCAGCGGCATGACCATCCTAGGCGTGAGCGGGCTTGGATATACGACGGGGTGGCCAAGCATCTGGGAGCCCATCTTCGTTCCCCTCTCGGCTGCGATCTGCATACTCTTCTTTGGAACAAAGCTACACGCCGTCTCCCAGAAGACGGGGTATGTGACCATCCAGGACTATTTTGCTCACAGATATTACAGCCCTAGGGGAGTTTTAGGTGCATTTCAGCGATCATTGGCATCCTGGTCTCCATGATATACCTGGTGGGCCAGTACATCGCCATAAGCATTGTCCTTAAGGAGCTCTTCGGCATACCCTATCAGCTTGCCCTGTTGACGGGAGCCCTTATTGTCATGGCTTACACCATCCTGGGAGGTTCTCTACGCCATCGGCCTTGCTTCTCTCATCCAGGGATTGCTGATCATTGTTGGAGTAATCCTGGTAGGTCCTCCCGTCATACAGGCGGCAGGCGGTCTGACCCACATAAACACGGTCCTTGCCACCATAGATACCAACTTCGTCCAGCTCTCCTTCCCCCAGATGCATCCGCCCTATGCCAAGTACGCCTTCCTCACCCCCGAGTACCTGGTATCCGTCTTCCTCATGCTCACCCTGGGCCTGTCGGTAGCGCCCCACGTGGTGAACAATATCCTGGCTGCCAGGGATAACAAGTACTTCAAGTGGGCGCCCTTGGCCGTCTTCGTGATATACGTCTTCATAATGTATACCACCAAGATCATAGGATTTGCCTCCAGGGTAATGGTCAAGGAGGGAATAATCGCTCTGCCTACAGGCGTTGCCAACCCCTCGGACTATTCATTCATAGAGACTGCCAAGTTTGCCTTCCCCGACATCTTTGCCCCACTGATGGCAGTGATAGTTCTCTCCGCAGTCATGTCCACCACAGACAGGCTCATGCTCACCATAGGAAGCTACGTCAGCTGGGACCTCTACAAGCAGTTCTTGAACAAGGACGCCTCGGATAAGACCATTACCCTCCTCTCAAGGGTAGCCATTGCTTTATCTGCAGCCATAACCCTAGCTATCGCCTGGAACTACACCCCCGAGCTTCTGGCCTAGCTGACCTGGCTGGGAATAGGCATCATGTTCGCCTGCTTCGTGGCCCCCTTGGTAGGGAGCGGTCTGTACTGGCGAGGTGCCACCAAAGAGGGAGCCATCCTCTCCATGGTGATGGGTCTATTGGCAGGCACCTATGCCACCTATTACCACAACTTCGTCTGGAAGCTGCCCGTGCACTACAGCATTTGCGGATTCATTGCATCGGTCATCACCATGGTGGTAGTGAGCCTTCTGACCAAGAAAGCCGATCCAAAGATCCTGGACGAGACCATGACCGGTCTCTACATAAAGCCCAGAAAGGAGGAGCAATCCATAGCCGGTGAGGCTACCCACACAGTGAAGCGATAAGATCTAATATAACTAGGGGAAAGTGGGGAGTGTAGGGCCCGTGGTCTAGCTGGTTATGACATCGCCCTTACACGGCGGGGATCACGCGTTCGAATCGCGTCGGGCCCACTCCTTGACGCCTTTCTCATAGCTCTTTTCTAGAAACTAAAATCAAAACTTCAGCCCTGATAGAAAATACTTCAGCCCCCTGATAGAAAGAGGTCTTCGAGACGTCTTAGAAAGATCAGATCAGCAGCAAAGCGACCGCTATGCCCACTGCCACCATGGGCAGAAAGATCATGGCTATCCTCCTTCCGAATTCCCTGTTGCCCAGGAGGAACGCTATGGTCAGCTTCACCACGGTGTTGGTCATGGCAGCCAGGATGATAGATCTTACGGCGATGTTTTCGGCCAGGGTGGTCTTGGCCAGGGTGGCCATGGAGAGGGTTATGGCGTCCACATCTGCCAGACCCGCCACCAAGCTTGCGGCGTACGTCCCTGTATCTCCGAAGTAAAGGCTCGCCACCTTGGAGGCCAGAAGGACGAAAGCGAAGAAGGCGCCGAACTCCAGGGCGGGTAGTATCCTGAAGGGGTCCTTGACCTGGATGTCCTTCTTAATAGCTCCATCGCCCCTGAGGAAAAGATAGGCCAGGATGAGGCCTATCGCGGTCATGGCCAGGAGGCTTGGCAGGAGCTTCAGGAATAGATCCCTGTTCATCAATAGGACTATGAAGAGCATGCGCGGAAACATGGTGCAGCTGGCCAACACCGTGGCAAAGACCGCCGAGGACATCACTTCCTTATTTACTTTGACCTCCTCGGCCATGGCCGTGGTCACAGCGGTGCTTGAGACCAGGCCGCCCAGGACGCCGGTCAGGGATAGACCTCTCTCGGTGCCCAGGATTCTTATGAGGAAGTAGCCGACATAGCCTATGAGGCAGACCAGGACCACCATCATCCAGATCTCCCTTGGGTCCAATACACCATAAGGATCCAAGGGCGTGTCAGGCAGGAGGGGGTAGATCACCAGGGCGATGATCGCCATCTTCAGGGTGTCCAGAATATCGGTCTCGCTCAAGGCCTCGACATATCTATGGGTGAGGGCCCTGGTAGCCAGTATCCATGTAACGATGACCGCCAGGGCCACGGCCAGGGAAATTCCGTTCTCAAGATCGCAGAGCATCCCCAGGACGAATGTCAGGACTGCAGCCACGGATGCGGTGAAGTCCACCCTTCCCTGAGCATTGGCCGAGGCGGCGTAGCCAATGCTTACCAGCACGGCAAAGCTGGCCAGGGCCACCACAGCGAAGTTCTGGCCATACTGGGCAGAGAGGTTGGCTGACAGGGCACCAAGAAGGGCTATCAGAGTGAAGGTACGCAGGCCCGCCACGCCCTTAATCCTGTCCTCGGCGATCCTCCTCTGCCTCTCGGTCCCTATCAGAGCCCCTATGAGCATGGCAGCAAGAAAGGGATAGAGATCGACGAAGTTCACAAAGGCCTCCCATGGCTAAAAGTGCAATCAAGGGTAATAACTTTTACCGGTCTTTGGGGATGGAGATTGAGATGAAGGTTGAGACAGAATCTGAAATGGCGGCGCGTATTGGAGCCAGGATATTTAACTGATCGGATCATATTTCCAGCGGATGGATCCCATATCAAACCTGAGATCCGAGCAGGGATTGGACTCGAGATCCAAGGTTAAAGCCTACATAAAAATCCTGGAGGACCTTTACGGCGAGCCCAAGGCCGAGAAGATAAACCCCGTGGGCCTCCTGGTGATCACCATCCTCTCCCAGAACACCAGCGATGCTAATTCCTTGAGGGCTTACGGCAACCTCAAGAGAGCTTACCCAGACTTCGAGGCTATGATGAAGGCACCAGCTGAGGAGCTCGCGGATAAGATCCACGTGGGAGGGCTCTCGGAGAAAAAGGCCAGGAGGATAAAAGATGCCCTGGCTAGGATCAAGGAGGATTTTGGGACCATCGTCTTAGAGCCGCTCAGGGAGATGGGCCTGGATGAGGCCAAAAGGTACCTTCTGAGCATCAAAGGGGTAGGCCCAAAGACGGCATCAGTTGTGCTCCTCTTTGCCTTTGAAAAGCCCACCATGCCAGTGGACACACACGTTTACAGGGTCTCCAGGCGACTGGGCCTCGTTCCTGAGAAGGCAAGCGTTGAGGAGGCGCAACGAATACTGGAGGCGGTCACGCCCACCGAGAAGTACTTCCCCTTCCATGTGAACCTGATAAGGCACGGCAGGAGGGTCTGCAGGGCCAGAAAGCCCAGCCACCAGGAATGCGGTTTGAGGGGCTTTTGCGATTACTACCTTAGGGAGCACAAGGTTTAAATGGGGTGAGAGTGTATGTCGTCTCCGCGCTCCGGTAGTGTAGCTCGGCCAATCATGAAGGACTCTCACTCCTTCGACTTGGGTTCAAATCCCAACCGGAGCATGTTTTTACTAATATATTGCAACATTGGTTATGGATCATAAGATAATGCCTATGAAGTGTTTCTCTGGCTTTATTTTTGCTGAATTGCCATCGGACTGTGACTTCGGACTTATTTCGCCCTAATTACCAAGCTACAATCTCTTTAGCAAGGGTTTCGATATCACCAATCCGCCGATTCAGGCATTGCCTAGAAAGGATAGAAAGTTCAATCTCTGCCATATTAAGCCAAATTCCCATCTTAGGGGTAAAGCGGAATTCGAACTTTTTGGCTGGCTCAAAGGCTTTTCTGGAAGAAAAGCTTCATAAAAAGAACTCCATGATGCTGTGTTGCGCAATTATACTATGACACTGGGTCCTTAATAATACTTCTGCTAAGATATTCAGTTGATCTAGCACTGATTATTATAGTATATAGGAGGGATAATCTCACAATTTCGATTATCGACGTAGCTCGCCACTTATTATTAACGTCGATGCTATATAAAATTACGCGACACCTGAGGTAGAGGCCTTAAACCTGAGCCATATATCCCTAGCTTTTCTGGGCTGCCCAGAGCATCACCGATGACCGGGACCACAGGACTGCGCCTTCAGGTATGGCCCTTGTATCCCATCAAGGTTTAACTGCGGGCAGGAAACGTCACCAATTTTCCTTTGGGCATCTACAGCTACTCTCCCCAGGGAAAGAACTTGACGCAGCTCCAGGCCGGGGATAGGAGATCCGAGTTCGTGGACTTCGCCGGAGGCCAGGGCTGGGTCAAGACTGCGCCTGCCACCTTCGCGATCACCGGAATTTTTGAGAGGGCTGCTAAAAATGGCGTAGGCAAGGATTACGTCTGCGTCGAGGCCGGGCCTGCGTCTCAGAACTTCGCCGGGAGGTCACCTCCCTCGACCTGGGCAACATCTACATAGGCGGCTTCGATGCCAATAATACTGGCGATTTCCTCGGATTGCAAGAGGGGGGACTGCCTATAGCCGCGCTGCCTGTGGGGAAGAAGGCTTAAAATTAGCTTTCTCCCAACCTTCACGCCCAATTAAGCTTGTTCCAGAACTCGTTCTCATGCTCCCACGCAGGATTTCTCTTAACCAGGGTCATGAAGTACTTCCTGTTCTCCTCCAGCAATTCCCTCTGCTCCATGTAATCCCTCTTGGCCTTGAGATCCCCTGCCAGGGCCTTGCCAAGCTCAAAGGCCCTCTTCTCTGCTTCCTCTAAGGCCTTGGGGCCCTGGGCCATGGATGCGCCCGTGCTTCCTGTCACGAAGGACCCGAAGTTGAGCATGATGGCTTTCATGTAATCGGTGACCTGCTTATCCGCGCCCATGCCTCCGGCGGTGGCGACGTTTACGCTGTACTTGCCAGTAAAGAGCTGGCAGTGAATGACATCGGCCATTCTGTCGATGAGGGTCTTCAGCTGGGCAGTGATGGACCTAAGATAGTTCGGAGAGCCCATGACCAGGCCGTCGGCGGCCATCATCTTATCGTAGAGCCCCTGGAAGTCATCCTTCTTGTCGCAGGCACCTTTCCTGTAACAGACCTGACAGCCATTGCAATATTCGATATTCAACTTACAGATGTCCACCAGCTCAACCTCGGCTCCTTCTGACTTTGCGCCGTCAAGGACGGCCTGGACCAACCTCAAAGTCTGGCTCCTGGAGCCCCTGGGGCTGGCATTTATGCCCAATACTTTCATTTTTATTATACACCACCAATAGATTTGAACCCAATGACTTGAAGTTTATTAGGTGCTTCAGGCTTATACGCTTTTCACGCGGATCCTTCCCCTGGCCAGGGAGGCGAAGATGCCCAGGGTGCACAGGACCGTAAGGATGGCAAAGGCAACATTCATGGCTGTGATGAACTGGGAATAGTTGGAAGGCACGATCTGGGAGCTTCCTATGTACACGGCCGAGACCATTATGGCAATTCCCTGGCTGAGCATCTGGCCGGTGATCCTCATGGTCCCGACCATCCCTGAGGCGACCCCATAGTACCTCTTCTCGACGGCACCCATGATGGCGCTTGTATTGGGGGAGGAGAAGAAGGCAAAGCCTACGCCCAATAGGAGTAAGCTTCCTGTCACCAGGTTCATGCTCGACCCCTGCCTCAGAAAGGTGAGGACGGCAAGGCCCGCTACAGTCAGGAGCATCCCTGCTGAGGCAACAATTCTTGGCTCCAACCTATCCGATAGCCGTCCAGCAAAAGGCGAGAAGATGGCCTGCATGGCAGGCTGAAGGAGGAGAAAGGTCCCGGCTGCCTGCGGGCTGAAGCCCTGTATGTACTGGAGGTAGAGGCTCAGGAAGAAGGCCACCGCATAGGTAGAGCTATAGTTCAGGAAGGCCGCTAGGTTGGATAAGGCAAAGACCCGGTTGGATCTGAAGAGGTGGACGTTTAAGACCGGACTTGGACTCCTTGCCTCCAGCCTAGTAAAGGCGATGAGCAGGACGATACCTGCCAAGATGGCCCACGCTCCTGTGATGGAGGGAAGAAGAGAGATGCCATACACCACGACTATGATCGCCAGGCTGTAGAGAGACGACCCTACCATGTCGAACTTTTCTCCCCTGGCCCATGACCACTCACCCTTGAGCTTCCATGCGATAAGAACGACCACCAGGGCACCCAGGGGCACATTTACCAGAAACACCGACCTCCAACCGAAGTGCCCTGTCAGAAAGCCCCCCAGGAAAGGCCCCATGGACAGGCCGAAGTATGTGGCTGCCAGGTTGATGCCCAGGGCCTTTCCACGTTCATGGATAGGGAAGACCGAGGTAAGTATGGCAACCCCCGTGCCGCAGATCATAGCTGCCCCAAGGCCCTCCAGAATCCTGAAGGCGATGAGCTCGCCCTCTGAGCTGGAGACCGTCAGGAGGATCGCAGCCAGGGTGTATATGGCCATGCCGTAGGCGTAAATCTTCTTTCTGCCGTAAAGGTCCGCCAGGCGACCGAAGGGAACAAGGAAGACGGCTGCTGCTAGGAGATAAGCAGTGGCAATCCAGCTCAAGGATACGACGCCCATCTGAAATTCACTTCCTATGGCGGGCAGGGCGATGTTGACCGCCGAGCTCATGTAGGGCGTGAGAAAGGCGCCAAGGGTAGTGATGATTAGGGCTACGTTCTTCTCGGAATTGGTGCTCAAAGTTGGAACCTCAATCTTTGGATCTATAAAAAGGGATGTAGATAGCTTATAGATAACTTAGGGATGAGTTCCTGCGAATGGCTTCATTCACCGGTCATGCTCTTCCATAGGTCTCTCTCCAGGAAGCTGCCCTCGACATTGGATTCCATATCAACAAAGAGGCTGTAGGGCACGGCCAGAGTGATGATGTCCTTGCCCAGGATTCCTCTGACTGTCCTTCGGGCCGAAATATCGGTCAAGCCCATCACCGCCTTTGGATTCTTAGACTCGGCTTCTTTAAAGGCGTAAACACCTATCTGATGGCATCCTGCACCCGCCGGGGCTATGACGTTCTCATTTCCAGTTCTGTCGTAGTTCACCAGGATGACGAGGGCCGAGAGCTGATCTGGATCGGCTGTAAAGATCACCACCACAGGCACTTCACCCTCTGCCAGATCCTTGAGGGGCTTGAAGACGACGTACCTTGTGGGAACCTCCATTGATGGCAGATCTTCAAGGAACTTTTCTACCAGCTCTGGAGTCTTCCTATAGCCTTCGCCATGGAGAAGATGCTTTGTAAACTCATTTCTGCCCATCCCCTTGACCCTCTCCACGAGCTCTTCCTTTCCCGAGTTCTCAAGCCCTGTGGAAAGGAAGTATCTGAAGCACTCGACGCCTCCAAATGGGAAGTTTTGATACTGTCGGCCAAAGCCCAGACCAGCTCCTCCTCCAAAACAGCCGAAGGTTGCCCTGTCGAAGGCGGCGGTCTTCCCTTTGGCCGTTGCCTGGGCGAACAGGGACATGACGCACCCCGAACCTACGCCTTTGAACTGCAGGGCATCTGCAGGTCGCTCATCGCTCCATAAGATGGCCACGGGCTGGAAGGCCAGCTTCAGGGCCTTGCATATCTTGCTCTCCATCAATCTCACCTTGAGCTTGAATCAAAAAGTATTAGCGAAGATTACTGGTTATCACTGCCTAAGTTATCACCGCCTTCTTGAACACCCACCAGGCCACGATGTACATGGCCACGGCAAAGGCAGTCAGAGCCCCCAGGGAGAAGAGGATGTCGTTAAAGGCGTAGGTATAGTGGATGCCTATGGCGTAGAAGTCGCTGCCAATAGCGAAATACCTCACCCCATTGACCAGGTGGGTTAGGGGATTGAAGATGGACAGCATCCGAACGATGGGCGGAAAGGCATCTATGGGATAGAGGGCGTTGCTGGCGAAGAATAGGGGAAGAGTCAAGAGGGTTATCACCGCCTGTAGGCTCTCGGGGGTCTCCATGCTCATGGATATAGCTGAAGAGAGGAACAGAAAGCCTATGGAGAAGATCCCGACGAAGAGCAGTATGCCTAGTAGGGATACAATGGCTCTTATGGGCGTGTAGCCGACGAAGAATCTGACCCCAAGAACGAGGCCGAAGGCCATGATCACCATGACCTGGATAAAGGACTTGGTCACCCCTGAAAGACCGATGCCTATGATGATGTTATTCCTGGGCATGGGGCTGGCCAAAATCTCCCTCATGATACCCCAGTTCTTGTCAAAGAGGAGACTTATGCCACCAAAGAGGCTGGTGAACAAAGTTGTCAGGGCTATGACACCGCCACCCATGAAGGTCAAGTAGGAGATGGCCTCGGATCCTTGAGGGACTGAGATCCCGGAGCCAAGCCTGTTGAAGTTACTGGACATGGCAGCGCCGTAGAGGGCCATCCAGAGGGCAGGCTGGACCAGGGAGGTGAAGAGGACCGCTTTAAATCTCACGAATCTGAGCATGTCTCGCCAGTAGATGGCGGTGAACTCCCAGGCCATATCAGCGACCTCCAATATTGGCCCTGGCTATCCTGAACTTCTCAGCACCGGTCTCCCGGAGATCTCTGCCCGTGTAGTGAACGAAGACGTCGTCTAGGCTGGGCTTCTTGAGGTTGACATCGGAGATGGTTATACCCTTTTCATTCAAGGCGCTCATGATAACAGGAAGGCAGCGGTTGCCGTCGGCGGTGATGGTGACCGAAAGGCCCTTGGAAGAGGGGCTTATGTCCTTGATGTGCTCCATCTTGCCTATGAGCTTTGCAGCGTCCACGTTATCGCTCGTCTCCAGGTAGACGACATCCCGGCCCAGGTCGCTCTTGAGGGCCTCTGAGGTGCCCGAGGCTATGATCTTTCCGTGGTCCATGATGTTTATGTAATCGCTCACCTGATCGGCCTCGTCCAAGTAGTGGGTGGTGAGGAAGAAGGTAGTCCCGGCCTCGTTGACAGTCTTTATGTACTGCCACAGCCTCATCCTGGTCTGGGTGTCGAGGCCAATGGTTGGCTCATCCAGGAAGAGAACCTTGGGGCGGGTCATGAGTCCCCGGGCGATCTCCAGGCGTCGCTTCATTCCGCCGCTTAAGTTCCTAGTCCTGACGTCCCTCTTATCCTCCAGCTCTACCAGGGTTATCATCTCGTCGATACTGGCCCTTCTCTCGGCCTTGGGCATGGAGTAGAGCCTTCCGTGAAGCTCCAGGGTCTCCCAGACCGTCAGGTCTCTATCCAGGGTCTCGTCCTGGAAGACTATGCCTATGGACCTCCTTACGTCCTCAGGCCGGCTGGCGACGTCGAAGCCCGCCACCATGGCACGCCCTGTTTGCATCGGCAGAAGAGTGGTGAGGATGTTGATCACAGTGCTCTTTCCGGCTCCGTTGGGTCCAAGAAAAGAGAAGATCTCCCCTGACCGGACGAAGAAGCTTACTCCCTCCACGGCCTTGAAGCCGTTGTATCTGTACTCCAGGTCTTTGACCTCTATTATATTATCCGCCATCTCTTAGGATCACTCTTTAAACTCTAGAGCTATCTTTATTGGCCGTAACCTCCTATCAGGGATTTAAGCCATATCAACCTGTGGTATGGCCCTGGGGCATGTTTTAAATTATGCGTACGATGCTGTGTTTATGATGCTAGGTTTATATCCCCTGTCAAACGCCGTCCTAGGGCTTTGTATGGCTTGGCTCCTACTAATTTTTCCTCATAGTTGTTGGCTTCCAATCTATTTTATCCTGTGCCGGAGGACCTGATGATAGAGCATTCTCCTTATTCCCTTGGAAAACGACAAGGTAAGGCAAGGTAGAACCAGAAGAAGCTTGAAAAAATGGTATATATTGCCGCAGGGACTATACATCTATAAAATTATTGCTGCAAAAGCGAACGAAAGAAGACCCGTTTAGATCTACCGTACGCCAGGTGCGTTTACAAACCCACGCTTGAGCTGCTGAGCTATCTTAGAGCCGACGGCTTCAAGACATATATAGTGACATAGTGACGGGTAGAGAGCATGACTTAGTCAGGGCCTTCCCGAGAAGGTATATGGAGTCCCATCTGAACAGGTGATAGGCACCTCCTGCAAGCTCAATTTCGTCGAAGACAACAGGAAAAGCTCCATCCAGAAGCTCCCAGATATTCAGGTCATCACCGATGGCCAGGCGAAGGCCACGGAGATAGAGATAGGCATCGTTCACCGTTCCATCTTCGCCTACGGCAGCTTGGATGGAGATATCGCCACACTGCCGTCCACCACTGGCGGAGACAGAAAGGGCTTGGGCTTATTTAACCACCACGACGACTCCCTCCGTGAATACGCTTACGATAGAGGAAGCTCTGTTGGAGAGCCTCTTCATGCCCTCCACCCTATCCTCCCTGGGATAGACTCCACGCCACACCGCACCGAGCTCTTTGGCCCGGGCGGCTATCAGAAGATTCTCAGTGGC
>CAZKWM010000018.1:0-2827 GCA_964556405.1 uncultured Methanotrichaceae archaeon
AGGAACCTTGGTTACCGTCTTCTTCTACATCTTCATCCACAAGGCGGAGTCATCGGTCCTGGGCATATCCAAGCTTCTCCTGGGGAGGGACGTCCTGATAACCCAGATGCCCTGGCCGGTGGTGGACCCCATAGTGGTGGCTCTTCCCCTGGCCTTCTTGGTGACCGTGGCAGTGAGCCTCTTCACCAAGGAGATGGACAAGAAATACGTCGATAAATGCTTTGAGGGCATAAGATAGAACCAGCGATCTTGGAACTAGGCCGTTTTGAGCAGGCCTCCTCCCAGCATTTTCCTCTTTTTCTCATTTTCTCATTATCTCAGATCAGGCCCAAGGCCAAAAACAAGGTACAGACCTAGGTCAGATTTCCCTGGATCTGGACAACGGAGAGCACATGGACCTATCCATCCACCAGGCCGGGACCGACAAGGGGATTGAGGGTACTGGCAACCTTATAGCGACCAAGGATACAGAAGCGATAAAAGTCAACGGAAACTCCACCCAGGATAGACTCTATCTGAATATTGACTCTCCGAAGAGCATCCACTATCAGCTCAACCTGATAAAGCTTGAAAAATCCCTCTCAGGGAGATATACTGAGACCTGCCCAAAGGGAGCAGTGACTTCTGGAAACGTAAAGGGGAAATCCGAGCGCTGAGTTCTTTAGTTCTTTTCATCTAAAATAGAAAAAGTACTCACATCTTCAATCCAGGCCCAAACTTCTTCATGAGGCGCTTCATATTCATCTTTCCCATGCCGCCCCTCATGCCTTTAATGGCCTTCTGCATGGCCTGGTGGGCTTTCAGAAGCTCCCTCACATTCTCAGGCGATGTGCCACTGCCAAGGGAGATGCGCTTTATCCTAGAGGCCGTGATCATCTTTGGATCATTGAGTTCATCCTCGGTCATGGAGTCCATGATGACCCTGAACTTATCTAGCCGGTCCTTGGTCATCTGGTAGTCGCTGTCCGAGAGCTCCACTCCAAGGCCGCCTAAAGGAAGCATCTGCATGATCTGCTTCAGAGGCCCGAGCTTGTTCATGGCCTCCATCTGCTGGTACATGTCCTTCAAGGTGAAGCGGCCCTTCATGAGGGCCTCCACATCCACCGCTTCATCGGTCTGGATCTCCTGAGCCCTCTCTATGAGGGTCTTTATGTCGCCCATGCCCAGGAGGCGGGAGATGAATCTGTCTGCTTCGAACTTCTCCAGGTCGGCAGGAGTTTCGCCCACGCCTATGAAGGCCACTGATGTCTTGGTCTCAGCCACTGCCGATAGGGCGCCACCGCCTTTGGCAGTGCCGTCCAGCTTGGTGATTATAACCCCTGTGATGTTGATTGCATCGTGGAAGGCCCTGGCCTGCTCTGAAGCCTGCTGACCTATGGCCGCGTCCATGACCAGGAGCTTGTGGTCGGCGTCGACCACCGCATGGATTTCCTCCATCTCTTTGATGAGGTTGGCCTCCAGGGCGTGCCTTCCTGCGGTGTCCACGATTCTAACGTCGTACTTCTTGGTGGCCTCAAGGCCGTTCCTGGCAACCACCGGTGCATCTGGGTTGCCCTTCTCGCCGTAGAAGAAGACGCCCTGCTTCTCACAGAGGGCCCTGAGCTGATCGTAGGCGCCTGCCCTGAAGGTATCGGCGCATATGACCGCCGAGCGAAGCCCCTTCCTCTGGAAGTAGGTGGCAAGCTTAGCAGTGGTGGTGGTCTTTCCAGAGCCCTGTAGGCCCACCATCATGATGGTCTGCTTCTTCAGAGGTATGTCCGTTCCCTGGCCCACCAGGTTTAGAAGCTCCTGGTAGACGATGTTGATAACGTGCTCTCTCGGGTTCATCCCTGCAGGCGGCTTCTCGTTCAAAGCCCTCTCCTTGATCCGGTTGGAGAGGGTCATGACTAGCTTGACGTTGACGTCAGCCTGCAGCAGGGCTCTTTGAATCTCCCTGACTGCCTCGTCCACCAACACCTTATCTATCTTGTTGGCGGAGGCGATCTTCCTTAGCGCATCGCGCAGGGACACGCCTAAGTTATCAAGGACCATAATTCTCCAGTTTTTTAAATATAAGGAGCCCACCGGCATATAAAAACATTATCTTCGTGGAGAAGAGATAGGCTGGCTAAGGTCGGTACCAGGGGTCTAATCGTCGTGAATATGCCCTGTCGAGCCTGAATAATCGCGAAACATTTTCTTGATTTTAAGCTCATTGGCCATCTGAGGACATAGACTAATGGCACAGAGTAATTGGATTCCTATCTTGACAAGCATTATATCTATTAATATATCTTTACTTTTTTGATAAGATTAGCATATGGGGCTTAGTAACACAGTTCTAGCATAGCTCTACGGCAGATGGCCTGGATAGCATCTGTTCTCTTTCAGTATGCAGGGTCCAGATTAGCCCTCAGTATCCTAAAGCTCATGGATACTCAGAAGCTCTTCATGTACGTGCTGTATGCCCTCATCTTCGTGATATCCAATTTTTGGGCGGCAAACACCATGATCATGGCCCCATAGCCAGCAGGACAAGGGTGATCGTCGTCCTAACCCCTGAGACGCTTGCCTATGCGGTATCCTTTGCCCCTGCCGTTGGATGTGGCGGTTGGACTTTATCCTGCCTACAAGGCCCCTCTTATGGACCCCGTGAAGGCCATAGCTTCAACTTAGTTTCAGCCTCCAGGGAGATGATATATTGAGCATAATCACAGCTAAAAAGCTTAGAAAGGTCTTTGGAAATGGCGTCGATCTGGTCGCCTTGAACGATGTAGACCTGACCATTGACGAGGGAGAGTTTCTAGCCATCACCGGCCCCATAGGCAGCGGCATAGTCCACCTTCCA
>CAZKWM010000018.1:2927-17253 GCA_964556405.1 uncultured Methanotrichaceae archaeon
CTTCCAGTACCATCACCTATTGCCTGAGTTCACTGCCATGGAGAACATCATGATCCCTCAGCTCATAGCCGGAGTGGACAGAAACGCCGCTTAGGAGAGGAGCATAGCGCTCTTGAAAGAAGTGGGTCTTGCGAACAGGTTGGACCACACGCCAAGGGAGCTTTCAGGGGGCCAGAGCCAGATGGTGACTGTAGCTGAGGCTCTGGCCAACAGACAATCGATTGTAATCGGCGGCGAGCCCACCAGGAAACTGGATAACGAGAGCTCTGAGATGGTATACGAGCTGCTCAGAAGATTGAACCACGTGATAAACCAGACCTTCATCCTGGCGACTCACAACATGAGAATGGCTATAAAAAAAACGACCGCATCATCCGGCAGGTGGATGAGGAGATAGTCAGCAAAATGCTACGGAAGGGCGGTGAGTTCGTAGAGCAGCTGTGGAAAAAGGACCTTTACAAGGAAGGAGAGCGTCTCCTGTACAAAGCCATGGCTGACCATCTCCGGCCCATCATTACTCGCTTGACGTCGACGCCAGACGGTAACATGGCTCTTTTGATCTCCATGACCACTTCTTCCATAGCTATTCCTCTATAATAAAAGGTATTTGGTGATGATGCTATAAATCGTGGCTATCTTAAAAATAAAAAATGCAAAAGTAATCTCATTACATCCCACATGCCCCTGCATTAAAGCAATATCCTCGAAAATTAATTATCGCAGAGCCCATCTTTTTTCATAATCCAATCGACCGAGATTTCAGGGATGCTACTAAGGGGTCCCACCGAAGGTGGGTTAGGACAGCCCGCGCGGCACGTGAGCACACCCTTGGGAGAAGATCCCCAGACGCGCGGGCTCTCCAAAAGATCGTTATCGTCTGCGATGGCATTATTTGTTCTTGTTCTATCTACCATATTCTTTAGATTGGACTGAATCAGCACGCGTTTTCATCTAATCAGCACTACTTCAGGTTACGCTTTTAGTGGTTACGAGTGCGCTCAATCGCCACATGGGCTACCCATAACCCCTCTTCAGGGGAAAATCTCAAAGCATATGCAAATAAGTTATCCGAGCTAAACCTAGGGCAGATACCTCCGCAGCCTAGTCTTTTGCAGCATAGCTATAATCCTTTAATCTATTCCCGTTAAATCCATAAGGACTTAGGCCTCAGTCATTCAAGAATAGACTTACAACTTTTGGATAACGCAGTGATTCAAAGCGTAAGCTCAAAGATAACTAAAACAACAAAAGATAGCTCCCACATCTTAAGCTGATATCAATGTCAGTAATAAAACGTCCCGACCGGGATTCGAACCCGGGTTGAAGGCTCTCTGCACCATTATGGCACCGCAGGCCTTCGGGATGTCCACTACCCCATCGGGACTAACAGGTTGGATAGGCTCCCTTCTCGTAATTAAGCTTGTTGATCGCACGGCACCCTGCGGCCTTGGGCGGTTCTGACGGCCCTCATGAAATCCACCTTCCTAAACTCCGGCCAGTAAGGTGCGCAAAAGTAGGCGGCACACTCGTTGCCATTGGCCTGCCAGGGCAGGAAGTTAGAGGTGCGAAGCTCCCCTCCGGTGCGGATAATGAGGTCCACCTTGGGCACCGAGTTGTCGTTGTGTGGGTAAAGGTACCTGCCTATGATCTCCTCGTTCACGTCCTTTGCCCGTATGAACCCGGCCTTGATCTGTCGCGCCAGCTCCCTGGCCGCATCGGCCAGCTCTCCCTGGCCGCCGTAGGCCATGGCCACGTTGAAGTTGATGTTGTCGTAGCTTTTGGTGGCGGTCTCGGCTTTAGTTATGGCCTCCTGGAGATCGCTGGGCAGAAGGTCTATCCTGCCTATGGCCCTGACCTTCACGCAGTTGCGGTGGATCCTCTCTGAGACCGCCAGCTCTAAGAGCTTTCTCTTCATGAGATCGAAGAGGTAGCTCTTCTCCTCCTCGATACGGTTGAAGTTCTCAGTAGAGAAGGCGTAGACGGTGATGTGCTTTATCTTCAGTTCCAGGCACCAGTCCAGAACGCGCTCTAATGTATCGGCGCCCTCTCTGTGGCCGAGAACGTTGGGCAGTCCCATCTTCCTGGCAAACCTCCTGTTGCCGTCGAGGATGATGGCCACGTGCTCTACAGGGCGGCCCCTAGAGATCTCACGCTTGAGCCGTCGCTCGTATAAGGCATAGCCTGGGTGGAACTTCTTCAATACTTTGACTCCCTTCAATGCTTCGCGAAAATCTATTTAAAACATTCCTTCAAGGCTGCCATCCAGGCATAGGGACACAATAAGGACGCCATACTAGGGCAAGGTACTAATAACAGATCTTGGAAGGGAATTTGTGTCGGGCCTGTGGTCTAGCTGGTTATGACATCGCCTTCACACGGCGGGGATCGCGCGTTCGAATCGCGTCGGGCCCATTAGCTCTGTTTTCCTACACAACCTTTAACTATCATACGCGAAGTTTAAATGGTAAATAAGAGCTCTTCATAAAACCACGGAAGGCTTATTCCGGGCTGTTTGGGGCTCTTCTTCATCATTAGAGGTGGTAGACTGCAAAATAGAAATCTCCAAAAAAGCGGTGAGGAAGGGGTCATAACCAGAGTTCGCCTCCCGCGTAAGCAGGACAGGGAGATCTTCGGCTATGTGGAGAGCCTCCTTGGATCAAATAGGATAAAGGTACGAGGCCTGGATGGGGTCACCCGGATGGCCAGGATCCCAGGGAAGCTCAAGAAAAGGATTTGGATAAGGGAAGGAGACGTAGTAATCATAGTCCCGTGGGACTTCCAGGCGGAAAAAGCAGATGTGGTCTGGAGATACACAGGGCCTCAGGTCGATTATCTTCAGCGCAAGGGCTTCCTTAAAGGCGCTCCATGAGCAAGCGCAGCGAAGAAGAGCTAGATACGCGTGTAGATGTCCTTAGGACGAGGCTCAAGGACTCTGAGGCGGATAAGGTCGAAGGAAGCGTCTTTGATCGGCGCACCCTGATGACCCTCTACGACCTTGCCAGCAAAGGCGTGATAGATGCCCTGGGAGGGCCTATCAGCACAGGCAAGGAGGCAAACCTCTTTTACGCCATAAAAGGCGATGTAGAGGTAGCTATAAAGGTGTACAGGATCTCCACCAGTAACTTTCAGGCCATGCAGGACTACCTGGCTGGCGACCCACGATTTGGTCACGTCAGGGGCACCAAAAGGGCCATAGTCACTGCCTGGGTGAAAAAGGAGTACAGGAACCTCAGCCGGGCAGAAGAGGTTGGAGTTAGAGTTCCCCACCCCATAGCCATGAGGGACAACATCCTGGTGATGGAGCTGATAGGCGAGAGGGATCATCCTGCGCCCCAGCTCAAAGATGTGGTTCTGGAGGAGGGAGAGGCTAAAAGCACCTTTGATCTGATTTCAGAATATATATCCATATTATACCATGAGGCAAGGCTGGTTCACGCCGATCTCAGTGAGTACAATGTGCTCTACTGGGAAGGGCCGGTGATCATAGATATGGGCCAGTCCCTAACCCTGGACCACCCCATGGCCAGGAAGTTCCTGGAGAGAGATATAGTCAATATCGCCAGGTTTTTCCGAAAAAGGTATGGCCTGGGATCTGAAGAGGAGATCAAGTCCAGGCTTAGATCTCATCAAGAAGGAGGGCAATTAATTGCACATCAGGATTCCTGAAGAGAGAGTAGGTGTCCTTGTGGGGCCAGGAGGCTCCATGAAGGCCCTGATAGAAGAGAAGGCTAAGGCCAAGCTGGAAATAGATAGCGAGACTGGAACGGTAAACATAGCCGAAGCCCAGGACCCCATCCTTGCCATGAGGGCCACCGATCTGATCAAGGCCATAGGCAGGGGCTTTTCTCCGGAGAGAGCCTTGGTCCTTCTGGATGACGATATGCTCATGCTCGATGTCCTGGACCTGTCCAAGGCCGTGGGAACCAAGGCCGATATGGCCAGGATGAAGGGAAGGATCATCGGAAAGGACGGAAGGACCAGGGAGATCATGGAGAGGCTTACTGGGGTAAAGCTTTCCATCTACGGCAAGACCGCTTCTCTCCTGGGATATCCGGAACAGATACGGATCGCAAGGGCAGCCATAGAGATGCTCCTGGACGGCGCCCCCCACGGCAACGTCTATAGCTTCCTGGAGAAGAAGCACCAGGAGATGGCTAAGCAAGAGATGGGAGAGCAAGGTCCTATCTGATAGGCTTCCTCTTTTTCTTCGATGTTAATGCCTGGCTTATGATCCTCAATGACTAATCAATTGTCCCTAATAAACGATTTTTCACTCTGTGTTCCCGTCGACCACTCCACCGATTTAAATACCTTGGGCTCATAACATTATCAGCGGAGATAGCAGGTTGTTCACACTACAGCTCAACGACGCATACTGGATCTTACTAGCCGGTGTTGTCGGCCTGTACTGGCTTTTGGCCCTGTTGATAAAGAACAGCAGCTTCATGAAGAGGCACAACATCACCACCTGGGGCCCTGTGATCTTTCTTAGAACCACCAGGGGCATAGATCTCTTGAATAAGCTCGCCGGGCCCAAGACCTTCTGGAGGGCATTAGCAACAGCGGGAATCCCCCTGGTGATCCTGGCCATGGCCTGGTTCCTGGCATTGATACTCCTCATGACCTATGTCATGATAAGGTCGCCCCCAGAGCCCAGCAGCTACAACACCCCCAGAAACCTCCTCCTCATACCAGGTTTGAACGAGTACATACCCTTCGTCTGGGGATGGATCGCCATCTTCGTCACCATGGTGGTCCACGAGCTCTCCCACGGCATCCTAAGCCGCGTGGAGGGGATCAAGGTCAAGTCCATGGGGCTGGCCTTCCTGGCGGCACCCATAGCAGCCTTCGTGGAGCCCGATGATGAGGAGCTCTTTGGCACTCCAAGCAAACCGGCCATCGCCAGCAGAGGAGCCAGAGTGAGGATCCTGGCAGCCGGAGTCATATCCAACTTCATAGTTGCTATCATCGCCATGGCCCTTTTCTTCGGGCCGGTCATAGGCACTATAGCTCCCATCGACAGGCCCATGATCGTGGACGTGCAGGACGGGTCATCAGGGGGCCTGGCGGGCTTCCAGAGGTCCATGGCGGTCAACGAGATCACCGGCATAAATGTGACGGATATGGTGGGCCTGTACTCGGCCCTGATCAGAGGATCTGGAACCTCGACGGTGAGGGTAATTTACGATGACCACCTCCAAAAGGACCTAGTTCTCAAGGGCACGCCGGTAAAGGGAGTGCTCATAGCATCGGTCTTCAACGATTCTGGAGCCTCTGCGGCAGGGGTCAAGGCGAGATCTATCCTTTACCAGATAGATGGCGATCCCACACCGACCTTTGCGGCCTTCAGGGGCCACATGAACTCCACCCACCCGGGCCAAGAGATAGAGGTAGCCACTACTAGCGGATCCTTCAAGGTGAAGCTGGGGGCAAAGGCCGACGGCACGAGTCTAATAGGAGTAGGGATATCGCCCTCCGATGCCCTGTACGTCGGAGGAGTAACTTTCCAGGAGTTTCCAGCAAGCCAGTTCCTTGATCTCCTCAAGGCCATACCCGTAAGCGGCATGCAGGGGCTGGGAACCCTCCTAGGATTGCCCTTCGTGGGAGTTCCGGGCTTCACTGACAGAGGCTTTCCAGGTTTCAGCGGCTGGATAACCAACCTCTTCGAGCCCGTGGGATGGGCAAAGCCCCTGAGAGATGAGTTCTTCTGGATAGCCAACCTCCTCCTATGGATCGGCTGGATCGACCTCTACGCAGGACTCTTCAACTGCCTGCCCGCCGTGCCCCTGGATGGAGGCCACATCTTCAGGGATTTAGTTCAGGGCATCTTTGAGAGGATCGTGGGAGCCAATGCCGCCGCCAGGTGGACGAGGACAGTGGTCGCTCTCCTAGCTTGGACGATACTGACATCGCTCTTAATAACAATAATAGCACCCTTCACCCATGGGCTGCCGGGCTGATCTGCCAATTATAGGCTAGCCTTGGAACAGCTAGCCTCAAATCAACGGGCGTTAAATAAGAGCTTTAAGCTTAGGCTATTGGTCTGCCAGAAGCCTGGCCACGGCATAGGCAGGAAAGATATCCGATATCCTTTTTCCATACTTCTCCGAGAGTCTGATGCATTGGAGCCCCAGAAAATCGCAGGCACGGGCTATGACCCTCTCGCCGATGCCCGCCACTGCCACCTGCTCCAGGCCGTACACCTCAGACTGCCTGTAGATGGCCCTAACCAGGAGATCGAGCTGCCGTTCCCTGGCCTGCTCTGCGAGGGCCATGGCACCGGCCTCTCCCAGCTCCTCAAGGTCCGCGCATATCAGCCTTGCCAGGCGCCTCTTGGCCGATAGATGGTCCTTTCCTGCGCGGTCGGGAGCGTCGCAGGTGTAATGATCCTCCGAGATCTCCCCCAGGGCTAGGTAAGCATCGGCGGTTATGGCGAAGAGCTCAGGAGAGGTTGGAACGTCTGCGCCGTCGATGCGAAACGATGGCATGAGAGCCCCTAGGGAGGTTCTTAGAAGGCCTGTATAGACCAGCTCTCCGTTTCTCAGCCTCCTGTAGTCGCTGGCCGCAGCCAGAGCCTTTCCTTTGATGGGAATTAGATCGGTAGTGGTGCTTCCCATATCCACGAAGAGGCAATCGCCGATATCCTGGGCGATCAGGGATGCAGAGGCAGACCAATTCGCCGCAGCCAGCTCCATGAGGCTCCCTGGTTGGAAGCCCTTGGAACCCCAGAAGCCTATGGGGCAGGTGAAGGCCACCCTCACGGCCGCCATAATGCTCTCAATTCCCTCAAGCTTGCTCTTGTAGCAGTCCGCCAGCTCTCCGGTCATGACCACCCCTACCGCGGCAGGTTTTTCCCTGGAGATCTCCCGCAGGACCTCTATCAAAGGAGCTTCCTTCCACAGAGGCAGGTAAACGGATTTGGTGAAGGAACCATCAGCGCTTCCAGCCTTCGTGTTGGCCCCTCCGATGTCCAGTCCCAGAATCATGATAGATCCAGACGGCCCGAACCATAAAAGCTTTTAGCCTGGAGCTTCCTCCATAAGGTATTACTTTGGAGATTCAGACCATGGCTGCCAAGGAGAAATACACTGAGCCTACCTACCTCGAGTATGGATTCGGAGAGCTGGAGCATAAGGTCATAACCCCCGAGATCTGCTGCAGGTGCGGGACCTGCGAGGCCTTCTGCCCCAGGATCACCCACAAGGAGAACAGGCCTTTATTAAATGAGTATGATCCCCTCTGCGGCCTGTGCTTTGCCTACTGCCCCAGGACCTTCCTGGATATGGAGGCCCTGGAGAAGAAGCTCTTTGGAAGAGTCAGAGCCTCCGATGAGGCCCTTGGCATCTACACCAGGGCGGCCTCTGCAAAGGCATCGCCCGTTCAGGGCAAGGTCCAGGATGGAGGTGTGGTCACCGCCCTCCTGGTTCACGCCATGAAGAGCGGCCAGATAGATTGTGCCGTGGTAACGGGCAGAGATGACAACTGGAACCCAGCGCCCAAGGTCGCCAGGACCCCAGAGGAGGTCATCGCCGCCGCAGGAACCAAGTACACCATAGCCAACAGCGTTGTTGGAGTTCAGCAGGCCCTCGATCAGGGATGTCAGAAGATCGCCTTTGTAGGCACGCCCTGCCAGATAGAGGCCCTGAGAAAGCTCAAGCTCTCCGATGAGCCCTACGAGATTGGCCAGGAGAAGATCGCCCTCCTAATAGGATTATTCTGTATGGAGAACTTCGATTACGATCTCCTCATGAACGGCCTGGTCAAGGGTAAGTTCAACATGGATCCCACGCAGGTGGAGAAGTTCGAGATCAAGAAGGGCATGTTCAGGGTCATAGATAAGTCAGGCAAAGCCCATGAGGTGCCCATAGCCGAGACCGATCAATACACCTACGTAGGCTGCGGTCCCTGCTTCGACTTCGCCTCGGAGATGGCCGATATTTCCGTCGGAAGCGTAGGCTCCCCTGGCGGCTGGTCTACCGTCCTCACCAGGACCCCTGCAGGAGAGAAGCTCTACAGCTCATCCGTGGCCGCCTGCGCCATGGAGGAGAAGGCCATCTCAGAGAAGGGTTTAGCCCTTGCTAAGAAGCTGGCCGGGGACAAGGAAAAGAGGTTCAACCTCAAGTCGGCTGAGATCAAGAACTTTGGAGTAAAGCGGTAATTCTAGTTTAGAGAAAAGGCGGTAATGATCATATGCTCTCCGTAGGGCTGGCTGGAAAGCCCAACTCAGGCAAGTCCACATTCTTCAAAGCAGCCACCATGGCTGAGGTGGAGATTGCCAACTACCCCTTCACTACCATCGATGCCAACCACGGCGTCTCCCACGTTCGGGTTCCCTGCCCCTGCATGGAGCTTGGGCTGACCGAAGGTTGCGGCAGGTGCGTGGATGGGGTGAGGTTCGTGGCTATAGAGCTCATAGATGTGGCCGGCCTCGTCCCCGACGCCCACCTGGGCAAGGGCCTGGGAAATGAGTTCCTGGACGCCCTACGTGTGGCCGAGTCGGTGATTCACGTCCTGGATGCATCGGGGGGCACCGATGCCGAGGGTAATCCCATAGGCATCGGCAACTATGATCCAGTGAGGGATGTCAAGTTCCTCGAGTACGAGATAAGCATGTGGATTTATGGCATCCTCAAAAGGAACTGGGAGAAGCTCATGAGGAATTACAAGGCCCTCGGAGGAAAGCCGGAGCAGATCATCTTCGACCAGCTGGGAGGAGCAGGGGTAAGCGAGCCCAACATCAGAAGGGCCCTCGCCGATATGAAGACCGATCCCGGAGCCTGGAAGGAAGAGGACCTAAAGAGGTTTGCCGGACTTCTCAGAGCCTACAGCAAGCCCATGATCATCGCCGCCAACAAGGTGGATGTGGCTCCCAAGGATTTCGTATCCAGGCTCATATCCTTGACCGGCGAGAAGGTCATACCCGTGTCCGGGGCGGCGGAGATTGCTCTCAGGACCGCGGATAAGGCTGGCCTCATAAAGTACCTGCCCGGAGACAAGGATTTCACCGCGGAGGGCCAGCTCAACAAGGCTCAGCAGGCAGGGCTGGAGAAGATCAGGGCCATCATGAAGGAGTACGGTGGGACGGGGGTTCAGAAGTGCATCAATAAAGCTGTCTTCGATCTCCTGGATTACATCGTGATCTATCCGGTGGAAGATGAAACCAAGTTCATGGACAACAAGGGGCGTGTGCTACCGGATGCTTACCTCATGAAGCGCGGGTCTACTACTAAGGACTTAGCATTTAGAATCCATTCGGATATCGGGCAGGGGTTCCTCTTTGCAGTGGATGCCAAGAGCAAGAGGAGGCTTGGAGGGGAGCACGAGCTGAAGGATGGGGATGTGATAAAGATAGTATCGACAAAATAAACTTTTTTTATGTTAAAAGAGCAAATTAGGTCTACCAGGGGTGCCGGAGCCCTCAATTTTAAGGAAGCTAGTACGAAAGGCCCTATTCTCTTAAATTTCTGCCTCACGCTCTAGCCATCCCCTACCTCAAATTCTCCCTTCGGCCATAGTATTCTCTAAAATCTGTTTGAGCCTTCTGATTTTGATTCCGCCTCTTTTCCTTGGGCACAATTCAATTGTTCAGATCTGCAATAATCAATTCACCATTCACAAAGACAGCAATAAATGATCTAACTATTGGACTTACGGTCATATCTTCTTCGTACAGCTTCCATTCTTCTTCTATCGGCAAAATTATCACCGCCCAATTCCTTAAGCCCTCCCTGATAACCGTTCGTCTCCGACTGCATGGCCTTCTACGATGCCTCATCAGAACCCTTCGCCCAATAAAACCACACCTTAATCCCGCAGGTCTCCATGATCAAGCCCTTCATCTTAGGCGGCCACATGATCTTTGCCGCCTTGGTCTCCTTTCAGGATCCTGCCTGAGCTTGGGTCCGAATCTACGGAGACCTCCCGTGGCCACAGGCCTGCTTCCAGCTGCTCGGCGTAGTCATAGGTGTAGGTATACTGGGCCTATGCATACGTTAGATACTAAGTCCTTGATTTCCTGGTGGACATACATATCTTTTTATACTGCTAATTTTACAGCGATCAAGGTACACTGCCTATCATTCCAACGAACAGGTAGAAGATTCAAGTGGTCCTGATGGCAATCAGGCACTATATTTCAAGGCTCCAGATGCGTCACAGATATGTGGATCTTGCACGAAGGTTGTAACTTCGTATTCATAAGTTACTTAACTTCTTGGCTTCAGGTACAATCCCAGAAGGACGGCAGGAGCCTCAAAACCTGCCGCTAAATTTTAAGTTTGCCAGAGAGGGGTCTACCTAGAGAAAACATGCGCTGATATAATGCCCTGGCCATGGGAGAAGCCATGCCTTGCACCAATGACGTTTGCGGTCAAAGGTGGATAACCCCCTTATGATGGAAGTTTGGAGCGTCTATTTCAATTTCCTGGAAGATTATCGCAAAGGTCTGAGGATGTCATAGAAGGAAAAATCGCCCTTAGTTTGAGGCTCGGCCATCCCATGCCACCCCATCTCATCGGATAGGTCATAGCATTAACGTGTTTATCGGCCCGATAACGTACAACGTACAATAATGTACAATGTACAGTTAAGTACAAATACATACGAGCCAGTTTCACTGACGAAGGGCCGATCAGTGAACAAAACAGTTTATCCTCCAGGAAAACCTGAGACAAGTGAGAAGCCCGATAGAGCTATCTGCGCTTGCAGCTGTATTGGATTAGGTTCCACTCCGCACCTCAAAAACGTCCTTCAGAAAGAGATCAATAACCTCATAGCTGCGGTTCCATCATCCAATCAAGGCAACAAAAAGCGAAAAGTGATAATATGAATTACATCGTCTTGATGAAACAAGTGCCGGATATAAAAAACATTCCTGAGGATGCATGGGATTGGGATAAGGGTATTCTTAAAAGAGGCCTCCTAGACAACATCTGCAACGAACTTGATAAACAAGCGATCGCTTTCGCGGTAGCCATGCGCCAGGAGATGCCGGGGCAGATAGTCGGCCTTTCCATGGGACCGCCTTTCGCCGATGCAGTATTAAGATATGCCCTGTCTGTTGGTGCCGATACCGGCGTCCTGCTCACCGATAGGAAGCTAGGGGGGGCTGATACCGCCGCAACCGCTTATCCTCTGGCCGCTGCCATCAGAAAAATAGAGAAAGATATATTCAAAGGCGATAGGAACTACATCATCCTCAGCGGCATGCAATCGGTAGATGGCGATACTGCTCAGGTGCCGCCTCAGGTTGCTGAAGAGCTGCAAATCGCTCATATTGCATATGCCACATCCTTTAGCATCAATAAAAACAATAACGATAATAACAATAATAATCACCTGTATATCAAGCGAATCTCAAGACAGGGAACACAGACCGTCTCTCCAGTAACATATCCCTGTATGATAACGGTTACTAACTGGACCCGGCACCCCAATGCCACTTTCGAAAGGACGAGGTGGGCTAACTCCCAGAGGCTTATCAGATGGAGCGCGGCGGATATAAAAGGAAATGAATCACGAATAGGCCTGGCTGGATCACGCACAACGGTTTTTAAGATATTCTCTCCAAGGGATGTGAGAACCAGGAGATGTATATTCGAGTCCGATTTAGCTAAAATGGCAGGGCTATTAAGGGATACCTATCAAAATAAATCTAGACAATCAAGTCAAGAAACCGCCAAAGCATCTTATCAGCTGCCGAAAGGCAAGAGCCCGACATACACCGGAGAGGTGTGGGTGATCTCGGAGCATGATAAAGGTGAGATCAACCAGGCCTCTTTCGAACTGCTGGGAAAGGCCCAGGAGCTAGCATCTCAGGTTGGGACAAAGATCGGAGCGGTACTCATTGGGCAAGATGATCCCAAGTTAGCCAGCAGTCTGATCTCATATGGGGCAGATAAAGTTTACATGATAATAAACGACCGGCTTTGTGACTTCCACCCTGTTCCATATTCAAGGGTCGTCTGCGAGCTTTTGGACAAGTATAAACCGCAGATAGCGCTATTTAGCGCAACGCCCTTAGGTAGAGAGCTGGCTCCAAGAGTTGCTTACAGGGCAAACTCCGGGCTCACGGCTGACTGTACCGCCTTGGATATCATCGATTTCAAGAGAGGCACTCATGATTATACAGCTATTTTGAAACAGACCCGGCCCGCCTTAGGAGGGAACATCATGGCCTCCATAATCACCCAGAACTCAAAGGTGCAGATGTCCACGGTCAGGCCTGGAGTGATGCAGGCAATGAAACCGGACGAAACGAGGATCGGTGAGGTAATCAAGTACGAGCCAAAGCTTAACGAATCTGATTTTGCCGTAAAGATCATCTCGTCCGAAAAAATCCCGGCTGCCTCAGAGCTAAAGGATGCAGCCATAATCGTAGCAGGGGGCGGGGGCTGCAAGACCAAAGAGGGCTTCGAGAACTGCATACCGGCACTGGCTGATGCCTTAGGCAGGTTCCTCGGAGAAAAGGCCATGGTGGGAGCATCCAGGGTTGCAGTGGAAAAGGGATTCATCGACAGGGGCCATCAGGTAGGACAGACAGGTCAAACGGTGAAGCCCAAACTTTACGTCGCCGTCGGCATCTCCGGAGCCGTCCAACATCTCAGCGGCATGCAAAACTCGGATACTATCCTGGCAATAAACAAAGATCCAAATGCCACTATTTTCAAGACTGCCGATCTCGGTATAGTGGGGAACTCCGAAGAGCTGGTTCCTAAGCTCATAAAGATCTTAAATTCATGAGGGGCAATATCATGGATAACTCTAAAAATGGATTTAATGAAGTAGATGTGCTTTTTATCGGCGCGGGCCCAGCCAACTTAGCAGGAGCTATTAAACTAAAGCAGCTGCTCCATCAAAAAGGCTTAGATCAATCGGTCGTAGTCGTTGAAAAAGCCGAGAAGATCGGCCAGCACCATCTATCCGGAGCTATTATTGAAGCCGAGGTCTTGGATGAACTGTTGCCAGGATGGCAGAATAACCAAGAGGACAAGTTCATCCAACAAATGCTTGCCGGCAGGATAACAAAAGATGATTATTATTTCTTAAAAGGAAGCCGCACGGCTTTTCGGATCCCGGACTTCCTCATACCACCGTCCTTACAAAATAAGAACGCTTATGCACTATCCATAAGCGAGCTAGTCAACTGGCTAGCGGGGATCGCAACCAGTTTCGGTGTTGAAATATACACCGGCTTTGCAGCCAAAGAAATTATCATAGAAAATGGCAGAGTCAAAGGCATCAAGCTTGGAGACAAGGGCTTAGACAAAGAACGACAGCCTCTTTCCAACTATATACCCGGCGAAACAATAGAGGCCAAAGTTACCGTCCTGGGCGAGGGTTCCGCTGGACAGCTGGCGGAAAAAGTGGTGAAGCAGTTTAATCTTAACCATGGAAAAAATCCCCAGATTTATGCCATGGGAGTAAAGGAAATAATCAAGCTGCCCGAAAATAACGCTTTTGGACCCAACCGTGTTGTACACACCCTGGGCTTTCCTCTGCCGCCCGATGTTTACGGCGCCGGTTCCATCTACAGCATGAGGGATAATCTGGTGGCCGTGGCCTTGGTGGTCTCCCTTGATTGGCAATATGCTGATCTGAACCCCCAGCAGGAGCTGCAAATCTTCAAATCCCACAGCATGATCAAGAACTTCCTCAAAGACGGCGAGGTGGTGGCTTATGGAGCAAAAACCTTCCCTGAGGGCGGCTTTTATTCAGTTCCACATCTGGTAGCTGATGGAGTTATAATTGTAGGAGACGCAGCTGGCCTTACCAACGCCAAGAAGCGGAAAGGACTTCGCTATGCCATAAAGTCCGGAATCTCCGCAGGGGAGACAATATATCAAGCTATTGAAAAGCAGGACTTCACGGCCCAGTTTTTGAAGAGGTATCACGATATATTAGATGAGAGCTTCGTGATGAAGGAGCTGCATGCATCCCGCAACTACCGACAGATCTTCTTCAGAACCGGAAGGTTAGGCAATTATTTAGGTATACCTTTATCCTTTTTCCAGTCATGGGTACCTGGAAGGCTTGACACCAAACCTGGCTACGAAGACATGAGAAGAGCACATCTTAAAAGGCAGCCGACCGGCGACATCGATAGACTAACGGCAGTAAGCCTTTCAGGAACGACACATAGGGAAGATGAGCCATCCCACGTCGCCACCTGTGAATCGAGCCAGGCCGAAGGATGCGTTAGAGACTTCGGATGCCACCCGTGTACCCTCTTCTGCCCGGCAGAAGTATATAAATTCGAGGATGGCAAGTTTATTTTAAGTCCATCCAACTGCCTACATTGCCAGACCTGCCGTTTGAAGTGTCCACG
>CAZKWM010000019.1:0-10959 GCA_964556405.1 uncultured Methanotrichaceae archaeon
GCGACACCGCTGATGAAGCTGGATTTCTGTATCTGGATAGGGGTGTCGAAGCTCAGGGGGAAGTTGTTGCGCCAGATATCCATGGTAGTGGAGAAGGCCGTACCGTTGACACCGCCCGAGTTGTGGATGTAGGAGTTCCAGTACTTCTCTACTGACGGGTCAAAGGAGCTGGTGCTTGGCCCATTGAAGAAGGCAAGCTGGGCACGTCCATATCCCTCCCCTGTGAACAATGCCTGAGCTGCAGACCCGCTAATTAAGCAGATCAGAGATATCAAAGCTAGGTACTTCATATTAATGCATTCCTTTATTTTTCCAATTATAAACTAGGGTTCGGTGATCTGGCCCAACCTATTTATTCCTTATTGACGGTTGATCAACGTTATGCCTGACAGCTTCGAGATCCTCCACAAGGATCTGGCAGGAAGGGTCGGAAGGTTTTCCACCCTCCATGGAACCGTGGAGACCCCAGCCCTCATGCCCGTTGTGAATCCTCACCTTCAGGTGATCACGCCCCCTGAGCTATCTAGGATGGGTGCCCCCATGGTGATCACTAACAGCTACATCATCCACCAGGACGAGGGTTTGAGAAGGTCGGCCCTGGAAAAAGGCCTCCACGCCACTCTCGGCTTTGAAAAACCCATCATGACCGATTCAGGGGCATTTCAACTCTCGGTTTACGGCTCGGTGGAAGTCCAACCCTTGGAGATCCTCCGGTTTCAGCAGGCGATAAAATCAGATATATGCGTCCCACTGGACATCCCAACGCCGCCCGATGTCCCGAGGGAGAGGGCAGTCCGGGAGCTTAAGGAGACCGAAAGGAGGCTAGTAGAAGCCTCAGAGAACAGAGATAGCAGCAAATCCCTTCTGGCAGGACCCATTCAGGGCTCCATCTACCCGGACCTTAGGGAGCAGGCGGGAAGATTTCTCAGGGATAAGAAGTTCGACCTATATCCCATAGGTGCCGTAGTCCCCCTCATGGAGGCTTACAGGTACGACGACCTGGTCAATGTGGTGGCCGCCTCCAAGGCAGGCCTGGGATCAGGTGCCCCAACCCACCTCTTCGGCGCCGGCCACCCCATGGTCTTCGCCCTGGCTGCGGCCCTGGGCTGCGACCTCTTTGATTCAGCAGCTTATGCCCTCTACGCCAGGGATGGAAGGTACCTGACCGCCAGGGGCACTTGGAAACTCCGGGAGATGAACTACCTTCCCTGCCCCTGTCCTATCTGCCAGGGATATACCCAAAAGGAGCTCATGGAAAGCCCTGAGAGGCTGAAGCTCCTGGCTATGCACAACCTCTACGCTTCCTTTGCCGAGATAAATCTCATCAAGCAATGCATCCGCGAGGGTTCTTTGTGGGACCTCCTGGAATCGAGGTGCAGATCCCATCCAAGGATGCTGGACGGCTTCCAGGCCCTGGGAAGGTATGCTAGCTGGCTGGAAAGCCTCGACACCTCCACCAAGTCCACCTTCTTCTACCTGAGCCCTGAGTCCTCTGCCAGGCCTGAGGTGCTCAAGTATGGTGAAAAGATAGGAAGGCTGAAGGTCGAGGGCAAGGTCCTGGTGACGGATCAGGAGAGACAGGAGGATGCCCAAGAGTTCGATGAAGTCCTTCACTTCAAACCACCCTTCGGGCCTTACCCTCCAGAGCTCTCTGAGACCTATCCCCTCAACGCCGAAGTTCCCAAAAAGCCCGACGTGGCGGCGGTAAAGGTGGCCATGCAAAACGCCCAAAAGCTCATGGAGGCAAATCCTTCTGCCGATTTTACGTTCAGGATAAGATGTGCAGAGGAGGCCCAGGATGACTAAGTACTTCGAGGTCCTGAGGAGAGACGGCCCTGCCAGGCTTGGGAAGCTGACCCTGGAGCAATCCCTAAAGACCCCTGCCGCCCTCTCCGATGAGGATTACATATCGGTGGGAAGCATCTTCGGCTTCAGCTCCGAGGAGAAGGCCCTAGCCACGGCTGTCATGGAGATACAGAAGAAGCTTGTTATAATGCCCCACGCCCCCTCGGGCTTGCGCTCCGAGCCTTCAAAGATAGCCTCGTCTGATGAGGTAAAAATCGGAGGCCCCAAGGGCATAGTGGTCCATCCTTTTGCATCAGAAGTAGAAAAGGCAGATGTCTACGTCATCTCCTCTGCCGGATGCCTCCGATCTCCCAGAGATCTGGTGAGGGCAGTGCTGGGTCTGAGGAACATAATACCGCCGGATTCTGCCATTTATGCCCCGGCTCTAGCAACCCCTGAGAACCTAGCCCTCCTTGTCTATCTTGGCATAGATCTGGTGGATGCCACCAGGGTGATAGCCGACGGATACTACGGCAGATACCATACCAGAGACAGAGTCTTCGATTCCAAAAGCCCGGAGGAGCTTCCCTGCAGATGCGAGAGCTGCGTGAAGTGGGCTGATAATCCAAGCCCCGAGCTCCTGGCATCCCACAACGTCCAGGAGCTGGAAATGGAGCTTCGCAGGATCAAGGAAGCCATAAGGTCCGAGGTGATGAGGGAGTACGTCGAGCGCCAGGTGAGGGTGAAGCCCGAGCTCACCGCCGCCTTCAGGGTCCTGGATCAAGAGCACAGCTACCTGGAGAGGAGGACGCCCCAGCACAGGAAGAGCGTCATGTACGCCAACACCACCGAGTCCCTGAGTCGCGTAGAGGTCACCCGCTTTGCGGAGAGGGCTCTTACCAGGTTCACTCCACCTAAGGCCGATGTCCTCCTTCTCCTACCCTGCTCTGCCAGGAAGCCCTACTCCACCTCCAGGTCCCACAGGCGCTTCATAGAGGCCATAGGCCCCTGGAGGAGGTACCTCAATGAGCTCATATTGACGTCACCCCTGGCCCTAGTACCAAGGGAACTGGAGGAGGTCTATCCCGCAGCTAACTACGATGTCCCTGTCACCGGCCGGTGGGACTGTGAGGAGAGAAGGTGGCTTCTCAAATGCTTGGATGCATACCTAGAGAAAAACAGGTACTCCAGTATAGTGGCACATATAGATGGGGAGCTCAGGGAAGCTGTGGAAGATCACGGAATAGATGCTATCTACACCGGCGGAGGTACGGGCGATGAGGGTCTGGCCAGGCTCTCCCAGGCGGTTAAAGAGACTACCAGGGGCGCCGTTAGAACTCCTGACCCAAGACTTCAGCGCTTTATGGCTGTAGCCGATTACTACCTGGGCAAGGGCACAGGGTATCTCCTATTTTCAGGCAAGGTGAAGATAAAAGGCATGGAGGTCCAGGACGAGAGGAGAAGGGCCCTGGCCAGGATTACCCCCCAGGGTATGATCGCCCTATCTTTGGAGGGCGCTAAAATTCTGGAGCCAAGAGGAACTTATACCGTGGCCATAGGCGATTTTCTGCCCAAGGGAAGCCTCCTGGCTCCGGGGGTCGTGGATGCCGATGAGCAGATAAGACCTGGGGATGAGGTCATCATTAGGGGCGAGAAGGCCTTCGGCATTGGCAGGGCTAAGATGTCAGGGTGGGAGATGGCGACGTCAAGCCGTGGGGTGGCTGTGGAGCTCAAGCAAATAGAGGAAATTGGATAGATTTATTCATTTGAGCTCTATCTGATACCCCGCGTTCCTCGGAGATCCTGGAGATGTGATCAAAGCCCCTCGTTTCCAGCTCTAGATCTATGCGGATGGCAAAGATAGGTAGACAGCTCTCGGCCCTTGAATGATAAATGTTAAGGACGTTTGCCCCTAGACCTGCCAGGAGGTCCGGGATTCTGGCCAGGTTTCCGGGAATATCTTCTACGCAGACCGAGAACCTCATGAACCTGCCGTGGAGGATTAAGCCCTGCCGCAGTATCCTGTCCAAGAGGACGGGGTCAGCATTGCCCCCGCTTATAACCAGCACCACATTTCTTCCCGTGGGTATCTTGCTGGCCGAGTCCAGGTGAGCAGCCAGGGGGGGGGGTTACCCTTGCTCCTTCAGCCAGTATTCTCTTCCTCTCCAGCAGGAGAAGCACGGCCGCTGCGATCTGGCCATCGTCCACCAGGACTATGCCATCCACCTGGTCTCGGAGGACGAGGAAATCGTCCTTCCCTACCTCGGGAATCATGATGGCATCGGCGATGGACTTCGTCTCCTCTATCCTCACCGGCTTTCCGGCTCTTAAAGCCTCGAAGGCCGAGGAACATGCTGTTGCCTGGACGCCCAAAACCTTGATATCCGGATTCAAGGCCTTGGCAGCCACGGCGATATCGGCTATGAGGCCTCCGCCTCTCCCACGGGGACCACTATCATATCGGCGTCCTGAAGATCCTCCAGGATCTCAAGGCCAATGGTTCCCTGGCCGGCTATGAGATCGCGATCGTCGTAGAGGTGCATGAACATCCGGCCGGACTTAACTGCATCCTACCTGGCGATATCTATGCTCTCAACTAGGTCATTGCCCTCCAGCACCACCTCGGCGCCATAGCTCTTGGTAGCCTCCTGCTTGGAAAGGGAGACCCAAGTAGGCATGAACACCCTGGCAGGGATCCCTGCCGCCCTGGCAGCTATGGCCACACCCTGAGCATGGTTTCCCACCGAGGCCGCCACTATCCCCTTGCCCTGGACATCCTTTAAGTGAGTCTGGATCTTGTAGGTGGCCCCTCTGATCTTGAAAGATCCTCCCATCTGCAGGTTCTCAAGCTTCAGATAAACCTCACAACCACTCATCTTGCTGAAGGTCGGTGAGTAGACGATAGGAGTTCTTAAAACCTTGCCACGTAGGAGCTTGGCTGCTAATTGGATCCCTTTCAAGGAGGCCATAGATCTGGATTGACCTATGGACACTTGTGATTTCTCTCCACAGTTAAATCCAAAAAAGAGCGGCAGTGTGCCGAATTTGCTGTAATTTGAGATGGATCCTTCAGAGGAGTCGATATCCTATGGCCCATCCGCGAATTGAAGGTGCACAAAATTACAGCTAATCTGAGATACTGCCAAAACAGCAACCATCCACTGCCATTTTATAAGAGAAAAATAGGCATCATCTGGGCAAATCACCTTCGTGCTAAATTCTATGTCTCTTTTTCATTGGCAATATCGATGGTATTCCTCGCCAGGCCCGATAGTGCATAGGAGGTCTGATTTCCCACCGATATAGGACCCTTATCTTACCGTAAGCTGGGAGAATAAGAGTTAATATCCCTTCTTCCGTCCTAGTGCTCTGCTGCTCTGCCCTGAGCGCTCCCGCCGTAAACCATGATAACTCCACAGGAAGTGAATACCAAGCCATCCTCTTGAAGCCCAATGATCCCATTCTTCTGGCTCCTCCGTCTTCCTACGGTTCCTCAGACTTCATCAGGGAGATCATGGAGATCAAAGACGAAAGGGCCCGGATGAGCCCTCCTGGGATCAACGCCACATCCTACGGGAACTACGGTGCTACACTGCGATAGAATGATATAGTCAGAAACCTGGTGATAAAGCGCAAGACTGATCCTGCCATGACCTCCAGCATCTACGCCCTCTTGAGCATGGCCCAGTGCTACGCCTTGGTTGCAGCCAAAAAAGACGCCCTTTACTACAACCGTTCTCCGCCATATGTGATGGATTACAGCATAAAGCCAACAGCTCCAACCTCGGGAGATCCCTCCTACCCATCGGATCAGGCGACGGTCGCAGAGGCCTCGGCCATAGTTCTCCCTTACGCTTATCCGGAGGAGGCCGCTTTACTAGGAGGATAAGGCTAAGGAGGATGGAGACTCCAGGGCCCTAGACGGTGTGAACTTCCAGAGCGATATCGCTTCAGGGTATGCCCTGGGAAGAGCCGTGGGCCGACGGCTCGGGAACTTACACACCCCCAGGACACTGGAACGATATCGCCAGCAGCATGATAAAAGATCACGGCTTGAGCGATATAGATTCAGCCAGAGTGCGGTCCCTAACCAACATGGCCATGATGGATGCCAGGATCTGCTACTGGGACTGCAAGTATCATTATTGCTACATCAGGCCCTACCAGGTAGACTCCAACATAACCACACCTGTGGGAAAGCCCAACTTCCCATCGTACACCTCGGGTCACTCGGCCTTCTCCGCATCGGCAGCCGAGGTGCTGAGCTACATCTTCCCAGATAAGAAGAAAGAGATACAGGCCATGGCCGAGGAGGCCGGGATCTCCAGGCTCTATGGAGGTATACATTACCGTTTTGACATAGAGAATGGCATAAAGACCGGCATTAAAATCGGGGATCTTGCTGTGCAGAAGGATAAAGCTAAGGTCAGGGGATGACCTGACCTGGCCCCTAACATACCTTTAAATTAACCTTTTATCCTCGACCCACCTGGCGGTAGGAATTGGACTATCTGATCCACCGAAGCCACGGCCTTAAGGTAAGCCCTGTCCTCGATCTTTTCCATGAACATCCTGTAGATGATCTTGGCCAGATCGTCTGGGTTGTACTCGCCGGGTTCAATCTCCACCCCCGGATCAACTTTGTGATTAACAGCCCAAACCGGCCCTCCTATCAGCGTGGAATCGGAGATCCCCAGAGCTAGGCCCAGAGGCGTATCCCTGAAGTACCTGCGCTCTCCCCTGATGACGAAGGCCCCCTTCTTCAGAAATTCACCGGACTCGGGGGTCTTGGAGACCTGGCTTCCACCCACCGCGTAGCAATCCCCGGCAGCCAGCCCCGATTTCCACAGGTTGGAATAGCTGACCGCAAACTGGGCAGCCTCCTGCATGGTGATCTCATCCACCGGATCCCCCTCGGTCTTTATGACGGTCAAAGGAGCGCCGGGAGCATCGGTATGAAAGACTGTGTCCCGTTTTTCCATGTACTTTGCATAGATCTCCTCATTCTGGTCCGAATCCCTGCCGCCGATCACCAGGAATCCTTCCGAGGAATTGAACCACCTGAACCTCTCGAACCACTTGGGTTTCCTTCTCTTGGGCACGGCGCGGGTCTTAGGCTTCCTGATATCGCCCGTCCTCTCCTTCAGATCCTCGGTGATCTGCAGAGCGACCTTAGCGCCTTCGGCCTTCTTTGCCATCTCCTTGGACCTGTCATAGTACCTCTGGGCGTTCTGGGGGACCGCCAGGCTGGCGTTGAGATCCAATTCAGTCCCATCCAAGTCGACCTTGATCTCGCCCATGTTGCCCAGAGACTTTATCACCTTAGCCACGGGCAGGGGCGAGCCCTTGATCTTCTCCCAGATCTGGGCGTAGGAAAATCCCCTGGATCTGGCATCGGAGATCACTTTGAGGATGGCTTCCACGTCGCCGTACCTCTGATAAATCAGTTCTCCCAGGCCTGAAAGCTCCTTTCCCTTGGCCTCATACTCCTCCATGGCCTTCCTCTGGGACTCAATCCTCCTGTCCAGGGAGCTTACCTTCTCATCTTCAGGAACCTCCTCGATGAAGTAGGCATCCAGGGCGTCGCTGAAGGTCCCAAAACGTTTCATCTCCAGGCTGTCGTAAATCTTCAGGGGACTGGGAAGTACATCCACGGGCCTTCCGTCCTGGAAGACGGTGACAGGCTCCAGGGTATGGTCGTTAAAGACGGCGTCCAGGGCCGCCAAAACTTTTTCCACCTCAGGGGACTTGAGGCCCGCCGCGGGCTTGTTCTTATCTAATCCTGCTCTGAGACAGACCTCCTCGCCATAGGTGCCGCTCATGTTGAGGTTTCTAACCAGGGTTCTCACCAGGTCCTGGGACGAGGTCGAGAGGATCGATGAGATCTCCCCCAGGGTCATGGACCTCGGGTCCCTCTGGCCGGTAGGATAAACATAAGGCTCTCCGGCAGCGATCTTTGCCCCCCGATAGGTCATCTTCCTAAGCACCGTCAGGACCTTTCCCGATCCATCCGTGAGAGCCATGCTGCCCTTCGGGAAGAGCTCCACTATCAGCCGTCTCTCCTCTCCGCCGTGCTCGAAGGTGAACTCCAGGAGGCGGTCGAAATCGCTCTGTTCGATCCTAACCAGTCTTCCGCCGGAGACGTGGCTCCTGAGCATGGTAGGAAACTGGGGCGGCGTCTTGGTGGGTGGCCTCTCCTTGTGAGTGATGTGAACCCTCTTTCCCGCCTCCATGAGGAGGTCCAGCCTCCCTTCGACGGGAGACTGCATGCTCAGCCATATGGTGTTTCCCGACTGCTGGTAAGCCTTTCCAGCATGGCCCCCAAGGAGACGGTCCCTCAGCTCATCAACCATGGCTGCGACATCTACATTGCTCATCGCCTTCTTCATTCGCCTCGAAAACCGCTCTCAATCGATAAATAGTTGCGGATTCTATCTTAATGAGTGGACCGTTTTTTAGCAGATGAAATGCTCATACGTCTAGGAAGGTGGCTCAGGATGGTAGGCCTGGATGTGGCCAACCCCGAAGGATCAGATGACAAGGAGCTTTTAGATAGGACAAAAACCGAGGGAAGAATTCTTCTAACCAGGGATAAGGCCCTGGCCGATGTCTGTGCCACAAAAGGAGCCAGGTGCATCCTCATCAAGTCCCAGAGACTGGAAGGACAGCTTAAGGAGATGGCCGATGCAGGAGTTGCCATGGAGCTCAATCCCCAGAGGTGCACGATCTGCAATTGCGAGCTAGAGGAAGTAGAAGGAGAGAAGTGGCAGTGCAGCAGATGCGAAAAGCTCTACTGGCATGGGTCCCACTGGAGAAATATCGAAGGGGCCCTGGATAGAATTAGGAAGAATAGAAAGGGCGAGGATAATTAGGTGACAGATAACGGGACAGGTAACGAAAATATAAGCAAAGACTGAGAGAGGTAAGTGAAAGATAATAGGGGGAAGGGGCTAAAAGAAGCTGAAACTAAAAGGCCGTCCTGAAAGCACCGCCAGTCTTCATCCCCCGGATCTTGACGTAATCGGCCATTGAGGCCTTCACTGGAGATACCCACCACAGATGGGAGGAGTTGAGGCAGAACTGGGGCTGATACTGGCTCTTTGTCCCGGGCATGCAGCATGTATCCGCCGGAACCAGGATCTCGGGCACCGAGTCCAAGGTGGCCTCCAGTAGGCACCAGGCTCCGGATTCATTCTGATATACGACCCAAGCGTGGCCGAAGTTGCCGGTCTCGGTTATAACCTTTCCCAGGACTACCCTCACGCACTGCTCGCTTATGCCCGCGGCCAGAAGGAGGGTGGCCAGGAGGAAAGATGCATCCTCGCAGTCGCCCTTCTTGAGGGTCAGGGTCTCCTCGGGGAACTGCCAGAAGTCATCTATGCCGCAAGCATTCTTATCCTCTATGTATTCTATGGCTTTGGCTACATATTTCCATATCATCCAAGCCCTGAGGTCAAAGGTGCCGGCACCCCTGGTGGTGGGAAGATCAAGCTCGGCTATGGCCCTGCGGATAACCTCGCTATCGGTCCTGCAGACCCACTCTCGTATATCAGTGGGGATATATACACTAGGATATCCTAATACGGCACGCTTATCCCACATGATGGTATCCCGAATTATCGTATCCCCTGACCAGTTGTATCCTCCAACCAAATCTTTCTACCCCCTAATTCTTTAGTATTAACTTTAGCTAGTTATACTTATAGTTTTCCAGGAGAATGAAATTGATGGCTGTTGGCTCATACAAAAATCGTATCAATTTCCGTTAATGGCATTGCCTTGATTTGAATTAGATTAAAAATGATATAAATAGACTGGTAATTGCTAATTTAGAGTTAGGAGGATTACTAAAAACCCCGGATTTAGCTATAAAATGGGATTGTACACTATTATGCTGCAAAGTACATGTCATCCATAAAGGTAGGCTTTTAGGATTAATCTTAGAACTTATTAAAATTTAAATATTAAGCGATCAGGCTGCCTCACCCAGCAGCCTGTCCACCAGCCACTCAGGCTCAAACTTCACTAGATCCACGTAGGTCTGTCCCACTCCCAGGAAGAGCACGGGCTTTCCTGTGATGTAGGCAATGGATATGGCTGAGCCGCCCTTGGCATCAGCATCGGTCTTGGTCAGAATGGATCCCCCTATGGGCACCGACTCATTGAAGAGCCTGGCCCTCTCCACGGCATCGTTGCCTGCTATGGCCTCGTCCACGAAGATCA
This sequence comes from uncultured Methanotrichaceae archaeon, assembly GCA_964556405.1. Taxonomy (GTDB): domain Archaea; phylum Halobacteriota; class Methanosarcinia; order Methanotrichales; family Methanotrichaceae; genus UBA114. Next base: position 10,009 of record CAZKWM010000019.1, read on the forward strand.
GAAGGTCTGGCTCTGTTACCCTGTTGATCTTCCTCATCTGATCCATGAGGTTGATGTTGGTATGAAGCCTTCCTGCGGTATCCGCCAGGACTACATCCTTGTTATGGGCTTTAGCATATTCAATAGCATCAAAGATCACAGCCGCCGGATCGCCACCGGTCTTGTGCTTTATGATCTTTACCCCGAGAGCATTGGCGTGGACCTCCAGCTGCTCTATGGCCCCGGCCCTGAAGGTATCGCCGGCTGCCAGAACCACGGAATAACCTTTGTCTTGGAGGTACTTGGTTACCTTGGCGATGCTAGTGGTCTTCCCAGTGCCGTTGACCCCCACAAAGAGTATCTTTACCGGCTTTTTAGCGGACTTTATCCACTCATCGAAGTCCAGGTGATTCTCCGAGAGCATTTTTATTAAGGCAGATCTCAATGCATCTTCTGCCACATCGGTTGTGTCAGCGCCTATCTTCTTAGTGCTGCCTGAGAGCTCGGCCTTCACGTTTTTAACGATCTCCTCTGCCACAGGCAGGGCGACGTCACTCTCCAAAAGAGCCATCTCCAAAGCCCATAGGGGCTCATCCAGGTCCTTCTCGTCAATAACGACTTCCCTCTCAAAGACCAGGGACTTGGCCCTGTCCAGAAAAGATAGCCTACCCTTGTTCTTATTTTCCTTAGTCTTATTGTTCTCGGGCTTGGCCTTGACCTCGGTCTTAGCCTCAACTCTGACTCTAGAGGGCTTCTCCTTTGCAGCCTGAACCATAAACTTAGTGGACTTGGAGGCAGCAACCGCTTCCACAGGCGTCTGCTCTTCAGAGGTCTCTATGACTTCGGGTCCCTCTTCTAAAGGCTCAGGGGGCTTCTCCTCCTTTTTCACCTTCTCCTGGATTTTAGTGGATAAGGATTCTTTAAAGCCCGCTAGCTTCTCCTTGAACTTGCTGAACAACCTTCATGCACCTG
>CAZKWM010000019.1:11059-16604 GCA_964556405.1 uncultured Methanotrichaceae archaeon
GCCCTGTCAAGCCCCTCCATGGTGAGCTGCGTCAGGCTCACCTGGCGCACTAGGGCATCAGCCTGGGCCTGGTACTGCTGATAGGTAGCTATCAGTTGCCCGACCTCAGCCTCGCTCCCTGGGGGGGTGCTACTCAACCGCCTTCACCTCTTCGATGACCACGAAGTTCCTCTTTAAGCCGTGCTCAGAGCCCATTAAGGAGTAGACTACCTCTTTTGCGTTCTTCTCGTTCTGAACATCCACGACCTTGGAGAAGGTACACCAATTCTTGCCGACCTTTCCTGCCTTGTACTTTCCCTTAACCTGAAACTCCATAACACTCCCTCACACGTAATCCAGGGCATCTTCTATCCTACCCATCTCTGGACCTGTGGTATCCACCCCGGCCACATATCCGTGAGAGTTGGCTAAGAGGCCCGACCCCACCAGGGGCGTGCCGAAGTTGACCGTTCCCACGTCCACCGGCAGTCCGAAATGTTTCTCCAGGGCTGCCACCTCTTCCTCGGAGACCCTGGGATGGACCAGCAGTCCCCTGTCATTTACAACTCCCGTCATTCCCACGGTCTTGAGACCGCCTATGGTGCCCTTGGCTACATCTACCCCTAAAGTTGTGGCTATAACCTCACAGGCCCTCTCAGAAAGACCCGGGTGAACCAGGGCTGCGCTGTCGTTGGTAAGGATGATGTTCCCTGCAGCATTGGTCTTGCTGGGAAGCCTCATGACCCTACCGTACTTGGAGAGCTTCTCCACATCGGCATCACTGGCCTGAGGAGTAAGGATGAAACCTTTTGAGTTGGCGCAGATCAGGGAGCCTATCACCGATGCCCCGGCTATGAGGAGGGTCACGGTCTCCACTCCCAGGCCTCTGGCCAGGGACTCCTTGGTTTCTTGGGTGACCTCTATGGGGACCAGAACGACGTTATCCGTGCAACGGGCAAAGACACCGACCAGAGAGCTTCCAGCGATCCTGGCCCTTTTATCGCTCACCGGCAAACTCTGCCTCAACCCCGCCATCATCGAACTTAACGGCCCTGACCCTCACCTTCGAAGGCGGCTTCTCATTGCCACGGGCCCATATGATCTCATTCAGGCTCTGATCGATCTTGACCTGCTCCTCTGGAGCCTTCATATGCCTGGAGAGGTACTCCTTGACCTCCTTCATGGCCCTGTTGGCCCTTCTCCATCTGGGAACCCTCTTGGCATCCCTGAGTGGAATAGTATAAACGCGCTCTAACTCTGCCATTTAAATAACCTCACTAAGGCGATAAAGAGCTCCTTCTCCAGTGGCGCCTCTTGGGGTGCGATACAACCTGCCTCAGGGTCTTAATTATAACCCAACTGGGCACCCTTCGGTTCTGATTGAAGGCCTTGGCAAGCCTGATCTTCCTTCCCTTCAATTTCTTGGACATCTCTCTTTCTCCGTAGGACTCTGGTGTGGGTGTGGTTCTGGGGGAATATTCTCTTTATGGCTCTAAGGCCACCTCTCCTCTTGGACAGGGCGCATCTTAGCCCTACCTCGAAGTCGGACGCCGGATGGAGATCCGAGGAGAGCTCCTCGAACTCCAGGTATTGGGATGCCATGGCTTTTATGGCCCTGCCTCCGAGGCCCGCCAGGGGCCGGAGGTAGTTCACGTGCAACCTGTCCTCCAGGCTCTGGACGTCACTACGTCTCATGACCGGCGACCTGTCGTCGCGCCTGGTCCCGTCGGCCACATACTCGCACTCCCTGGCCAGGCACTCTAAGGCCCGGGCGTGAACGTAATCCAGGGCATCGTTGGGGTACCCGTCCAAGATCAACCTCGAAAGGGCCCATTTCAAGACGCCTTCATCAAAGACTATGATCCTGTGGGAGTGGCCCAGGGCCTCAGCCCCAATCCTTGCCACCTGACAGGCATCATCTTTGCTGAAGGCGAAGGTAACAAGCTCTATCTCATCGAAGAAGGGCTCAAGCAGGATGGCGGTAAGACCGCTATCCTTTCCTCCGCTGAAGAGAATCTCCACCCTCATGGAGTTAACGTCTTGTAATCTTGATATCTCTCTTTTTGGGCTGGGCCTGCTTGAGGATGGCCTTGAGCTGCTCGTCAGTGATGGCACTCTTCAACCTTCCGCCCTGGGCGAGCATTATGAGCTGGGCCTCTATCTGATCCACAAACTCAGGCCGCGTCATGCGAATACTGCTGAGTCTCTCCCTGGCTTCAGGTGTAAGAATAGCCCTCATCACGGCAGCCTTCTTGCTCTCGAACTCCTGCCTGGCCTGCTCCTGCTGTGCAGTCGCAAGCTGGGAGTCCATCTGCTGCATTTGAAGCTGCTCTAGCTTCTTTCTCCTCAGATCTGCAAGCTCATCTCCAGCCATACTGCGATACCTCTAAGTCTGCTCTTGGGGCTTGGACCATATCCTGTGGGCCGTGTCATCCAGATAAGACTGGCCCTCGGCTGTGATCTGGCGCCCGCCCCTGGCCTTCTTGACGTAACCTGCCTTCTCCAGCTGCTGCAAGGCCTCTCTGGCCACGGAGCCGCTTCCCTTCGCGAAGGAGGCAGTGGCCACGTTCTTCCTGTGCTTTCCACCATACTGGGATCTAAGTCGGGAGACTCCCACAGGCCCGTCCATGTAAACCCTGCGCAGCACTGAGGCGCACCTCACGTACCACCAGTCTGGGTTGGTCGGGGGCATCTCCTTGTGAACCCCGGTCTTTACAAAGGGGGCCCACTCTGGCGGCTGTATCTTGCCTGCAGCCTTGAGCTCCTGGGCTACGGTGTCGATCAGCTCCTTCGCGGGCACGTCGTAAACAGTTGTCAAATCGTTCAATCCTCCGGGATGATAAGGAATAGACCTAGGATCTTACCCGGAACAAGTATAAATGCTTTTTCAATTCTGAAGCTGTAATCCAGACCGCGGCAGAGCATCGGTCTTCTGGATGTATATGTAGTCATCCTTCTAAATATCTCTTACGTTTAGGCCAGGCTCGGCTATGCCCAGCACATTGAGTAGGCCTATCAGGTTCTCCCTAGATAGGGACCCGTCAGAGACCTTCTTCAAAATCTCCTTGGCGTTGAAGGCGACACCCAAACCAGCGTTTTGTATCATGAGGCAGTCGTTGGCCCCGTCGCCCACGGCCACTATGCAGTCAGGGCTTATGCCTTCCTTTTCAGCTAAAAGATTGACTATCCTTCCCTTGGCCTCGGCGTCTATGATATCGCCCTGGATTTCCCCCGTTAAAAAGCCGTCCTTGATCTCTAGCTGGTTGGCGAAGGTATAGTCGAATCCCAGCCTATCCTTAAGGATATCCGTGAAGTAAGTAAATCCGCCGCTTATGAGAGCTATTTTGTAACCGAGGTCCTTAAGGTGGTGCAAAAGCTCCTCAGAGCCCGGAGTGAGCCTGAGATCCTCGGCTATGGCCTCCAGGGTGCTGACCGGCATCCCCTTGAGCAGCCTCACCCTCTGGCGCAGGGACTCCTTGAAGTCCATCTCCCCGTTCATAGCCCTCTCGGTGATGGATTTAACCTGATCACCAACCCCTGCTGAGCTTGCCAGCTTGTTGATGACCTCGAAATCGACTATGGTCATGTCCATGTCGAAGACTATGAGCCGCTTGAGCTTCTTGGCCTTGCCAAACTCCTGGACCACCACGTCCAGCCCAAGCTTCTCGCAGCCCCTCCTCAAATTCTCCCAGCAGGTACGAGGATCGCAATCAGCGAAGTCCATGATGAGCTCTATGGAGATGAGCTCTCCACGGGTGGTCAGAGTAGCCCTCTCGATATTGATGTTCTCCTGAGCGGCCAGGGCGCCGATGTCCCTGACCATGCCCACCCTGTCCCTGGCCAGGATGGTCACCACGTAAAGGTTCTTTTGGGTCCTGCGCCTACCCTGGTACTGGTCCATGGGCAGGAGCTTTACTTCCACGCCAAGCCCTGGGGCTGCCTCCTCAAACCAGGCCGCCAGTTCTTGGGGCGTAAATGTGGCAGTGCTGAAGTCCGCCACCACAGACATATCGAAGATCCCCTGCATGACCCTCTGATCCAGGTCCAGAATATTGACCCCTTTTGCTGCAGGCTCGTCCAAAAGATCGCGTATGAGTCCCGGCCTATCTCTTCCCAGGATAGATATCACCCAGAGGCCGGCTTTGGCACCGGCCTTAGTATCGTCCCTGTCCCCCCCATCTGACGGCATCACTACCACTTGTAAAAACACCACATACCAGCCTAAATAGTTTTTCGGCCCGACACGCTTCTGCAACCTATTTATACACAACACCTTATATTCCGGCCTCATGGACCGTGAGAATAGGAATGAGCCCATAGAGATCCTAACCATCGTGATCATCGGCATTGCTTTGAGGCTCATCGCCGGCAGAAACACCCTGATTCAAGGGGGCGTTCTATTCGACGGCTATGACGAATACTACCATATGCGCAGGATTCTCTTCACCATAAGCCACTTCCCAAATACCCTCTGGTTCGACTCCTATCTCAACTACCCAAAGGGCATGGATTTGACCTGGCCTCCTCTCTACGACCAGCTCACCGCGGCCATAGCCCACATCACCTTCTCAAGAACCCAGGGGGCTGCAGAGATGATAGGGGCCATAGTGCCGGTACTCATAGGGGCTGTGGCCATCGCCGTGGTGTACTTCATGATTAGGGAGGCCTTTGGCAGAAATATCGCCCTTCTCTCGGCCTTCATGACATCCATTGCACCCTACTACCTGCAAAAGACCATGCTCGGCGCCGCCGACCACCATTCCCTGGAAGTTCTTTTGCTGACGGCATCGGTGATGTTCCTGATCTTCGCCCTGACCTGGGAGGACAAAAAATATCCCTTCGCTGTCGCTGCCGGGATTGCCATGGCCGCCCTGGCCTACACCTGGCTGGGCTCGGCAGTGTATATTCTCTTCATTTTCGTCTACGCTGTGATACAGATAACCCTCGACCTCAAGAACGGCCAACCATCCAGGAATACCGTTACAATTCTTCTGATAGCTCTGGGAGTTTCCTTAGCCCTGATGCTGCCCTTCTGGAACAATCCCTGGCTCTCCCCGACCTTCATAGGCGTCCTGGGGATCGTCGCAGTAACAGCCTTCCTCTACATCCTTTCCCAGGCCATGCTCAAAGCCAAAGCCCCATGGGTAGCCTTCCCCGTGGCCTTCGTCGCCCTGGTCTACATATTCATCATGATAGCTCAGACCTTCAGCAACCTGTGGTTCTTCTCCAAAATAAACGATCTGGTCATTTCCGGGGGCGATTTCCTCTTCAGCGGCAATATGAATGGAAAGATAGCAGAGGCCCAGCCCCTCCTTTCCGTCCAAGGTGCCATATTCTCGGGGATGACTCCCTCGACCCTGGGCTGGACCATCATCTTCTCCCTGGCAGGCTTTGCCGCGGCCGTTTTATACATGAGGAGGTCGGATCCCTCCAGGAAGAGGGCCCAGGTTCTAGTGGCCGTCTTTGCGGCCCTGGCTCTCTTCATCTCCTTTGGTCAGATGAGGTTCCTCTACATCTCCTCGGTGACTATGGGGATAATGATCAGCATCCTCTTCTTTGAGGGCCT
>CAZKWM010000020.1:0-3417 GCA_964556405.1 uncultured Methanotrichaceae archaeon
ACAGGCTAAATAAAATTACAGAAAATTGAAGGGATGAAGGAAGGGAGTAGATGAAGCAATTATTCATGTTAGGGCTAGCACTAATGTTAGCTCTCGCGACCTCTGCCAGCGCAACAGAGGCTTCTGCGGGACCGTACAACGTCTCCTTCGATCTCAAGGCGGCTGCGGAGCCGACCGTCTCCGTCTCCGGTCCCATTGAGGGAGACCAGTCCAGCCAATATTATCTGAACATCAAGACCAACAACACCACTGCGGCAGGCATAGGCATCACCAGCTACAAAGACTGGCAGGGTGCCAGCTTCCCCGAGGCCCAGGCTAAAGAAGCCCTTATGAGCGCTCTGGCCAAGGCAGGGGAGATCACCAACCCGGCAGTGATAGAGAGGATCATAGATGGAAGCAAGGCAACGATGCAGTCTTATACCGCATCCCTGATGAGCGCCAATGTCACCATGGCCACCTACTGGAAGGACAGCCAGGCCGTAGAGGGCTACAGCCACCTGGCAGGAAAGACCAAGGTGGAGATCCTAAGCAAGCTTCCAAAAGACATCACTGAGAATCTGCTGAGCACTCTATCCATAAAGATTACTAGCAATGAAAACACAAGCCATGTGACAGCCAACGCGACTTCTGCCGTGAACGAATCGGCCCAGGCCGCTGTAGCTGAGAACGCCACCTCCGCGACTCCCGTCGTAGCTCCTATGGCTCTTGATTCTCCTGCAATCAATCAGCCCGCCCAGGCCGCAACTAATGAATTGACAGAGGCCGTTAAAGAGGAAAATATAACCACCACAGCCGCCCAGGTATCTCCTGCCGCCAATGAATCGGAGGAGACGGCCGCCACAGAAAATGTCACCTCTGCAACACCTCAAGCAGACGTTGCCAGCAATGCATCTGCTGAGACCGCCAAGGCTGAAAACGTAACCATAGTGGCACCCCAGGAAACACAGGCACCTCAAGCTTCAGAGGCACCCCAAGTAGTTGCCTCCGGCAATGAGTCGTCCGAGGTCGCCAACAACGCATCTCCTGAGGCCGACAGCACTCAAAACGTAACCTCTACAGTGCTCCAGGCGCCCGTAGTCGGGAACGAATCTGCTGATGCATCCTGCGCTGGGAATGCCACTGTAAATGCAACAGTAGAAGACTGCAATTCAGCCTTTGTCAGCAACGAGCCCATGGAGGAGGAGAAGGAGAGTATAGATAACACGGTCCCAGAGACACCTCAGGTCTCAACTGCTGCCAGCAACCAGTCATTTGAGGTCTCAGATAGCCAGACCATCGTCTTAGGACTGAACAATACAACCATAGCAAAAACGACACCTGACTCAACCGGATCGGATGATGAAAAGATAAATGAGACATGCATGCAGCAGTGGATAGCTCTGGGGTACACCAGTGATATGATAAAGTTCATGGGATATTGTACAGAAGAAGGTTAATCTCTGCTATATCACCCACTTTTTTGCATTTACTGTTCTCGGTCCTCGTAAAAAAAAGATTAAAAAACTAAATAGTGCTTGGGATCTTAACCGAAGGATAGCCCTCCAAATTCGTGATATTCTTGGTCTTGGAAGCACCACCCACGGTGTATGGCTGAATCTCCTGGAACTTGGGCACTATGGTTGGAACTGCGCCGGCCGTGGTGCTGACGTTGAAGACTGGCGGGTAACCTCCGGTCCGATAATTGAATATGGCTACCTGACCGTTTCTCTGGCTGACGTTGAAATCGGGCTGTACCTGTGAGTAAGCGCTTATATTGTAGTCGGGCTTGGTCTGAGAATAAGCGCTTATGTTATAGTTGGGCTTATCCCCATACCTATCAACATTATTGACCGCCGGGCTTCCATACCTGTCCAAGTTATTGAAATAATTGCTTGCGTTTTTCCCCAGACTGCTCATCGTCTGGCCTCCATATCTGTCCAGATTAGTGACGGGCCTGACCTCCTTGGGTCCCCCTACGTGGAGGGTAGGAACTACGGGCACGGTCGTGTTCTGAGAGCTCTGGCTCTCCTGAGCAGAGACGGTCATTAATAAAGAAGCCATCAGCAAAGCAGCCATCAGGGCAGGGGTGATAAGGAAGCGGATAGTTGTAACTCTCATATAGATACCTCACTAATATCTCTGCCGGCTGATGATCTTCGGGGATATTAACCTTGGTGCTAGAAAGGTAAGAATGAGCCAAAGAGGGAAGAAGAAAAGAGTTAAGAAGATCTCAAGCGTCTTATCAGAGCTACAGCAACCAGAGATACCAGGCTTGAGGCCTCTGGCAGGGGGCTCTTCTCGGTCTCGGGTGCCTGGACCGGCTGATGATGGGGTTTGGCCTCGATGATGCTCTCCCGAACATCCCTGGTGTCGCCCCTGTCGCCCAGGAGAAACCACCCTTAGCTGGTAGACGCCCGGCTCTAGGGTCTCATTCTGGGAGAGGATGAAGACCAGAGTTCCCTGGAAGGGCACCCTGGAGTTGCCAAGGACCGTTGCGCTGGCCCCGGTCTCGCCCTCATAAGTTTCGGTGATGGAGGCATCGTCCCTGGCCATGAAGGCCTGGAGAAACTCACGGGTCATGTTGTGGTTGAGCTCCACGATCTTGGCCAGTCCCATGTACTCGCCTCCATCCACCAGGAGCTGCTTCCAGGGACGATCGGTCTGCATGGGCATGATACCGGCAAGGGTGATCGACTCATCCCTGTCCACGTAGACGACCCTGTTCCCCGAGACCAGCATGTAGTAGATTTCCATGATGGTCGGATCCCTGGTGCTCACCGCCATGCGGATGCCCTTGGAGTCGGCCATGAAGTCCCTGACATCGAAGCAGGTTGGATCGGTGCCGCCATAACAGAACTCATAGGACCTATCCAATAGAATTTCATTACCTCGAAGAAGCCTTTCCCTGGCCTGGAAGGAGTCCTTCTCTAGGATGAAGGGGTCCCAGCGGATGAACCAGGTGCTCGATGTGAGAAGGATCGAGGAGAGGATGAGGTCTTTATGGAATGTCCAGTTTGAATACCTTTTCTTAAGGGATGTACATCTGGAGCCTTGTCTGGGATGCTTTCAATGCCTATCCTAGGGTGAAGAACACCGTACCTTGAAGGGTGAGACCGTGAGAAGATCGAAAAGAAGATCCTGAGCGACGACAGCGTCATCTTTGCCACGCCAGTCTATGTCTTAAACGTCACTGCCATCGTGAAAAACTTTCTGGATCGCCTCGCTTATATCCTCCATAGAACCAGTTTCTTCAAACAGAAGGCCATGATCATATCCATCACCGGAGCCCTGGAGCTGAAGGAGATCATAGATAGCAGGGCTGTGATCCAGTTTGCGGGTTATAACATTCTCCAGATAGGCCAATCAGAAGATCGATAAGGGCGTAAATCCAACGAGGATGACCGAATCGGTGCCGATTACCTATATTTTAAGGAGCAA
>CAZKWM010000020.1:3517-16557 GCA_964556405.1 uncultured Methanotrichaceae archaeon
AACCCCTTGAAGGCTCTGATCTCCTGGCTGATAGTATGGATCATAAGGAGAAATCTAACTAAAGACCTCCTGGACGGCGTCCCGTGGTCCTCGTGATTCACTTCCTGGAAGATCAATCGAGGCTGTAGCTATCCCCTAACTCGGGGATCGTCACCTTAGCCCCGAACTCATCCCGTACCATCTGAGCCAGGGCCTGGGCAGACTGGGGATCGCCAGGGTTGATGACGACCTGCCGAGGAAAGTCCTTGAAGCCCTTGAGCCACTGCAGAAGCTCCCCTCGATCGGCTTAGGCAGAATAGCCATGGAGCATCCTTATCTTGACTTTGACATCCACCTGCTTACCAAGAACCTTGACCGTCTTTGCCCCATCCTGCAGCCTTCTACCGAGGGTTCTTTCAGCCTGATAGCCAACCATGAGCAGCAATGCTTTCGGGTCTTTCCAGGTTATGTATCAGGTGGTGAAGGACCCTGCTCCGGTACACATGCCACTGGCGGAGATGATAACATGGGGCTCTTTAACCGAGTTCATGGCCTTGGACTCATCCTTAGATCTGGTATAACTGATCCCGGGAAAGGCCAGAGGGTCGTCTCCCATCTCTATGAGGTGCCGGGTCTCGGCATTGAAGCACGCAGGGTGACGGCTGTAGATTTCCCCTGCCGATACTACCAGGGGACGGTCTACGAAGCACTTGATGCCTTTGAACGCTCCCGATTCTGCATAGGGATTGAGCTCATAAAGAACCTCCTGAGCCCTGCCCACGGCAAAGGCAGGTATTATCACATTGCCTCCATTCTCCACGGTCTCCAACACCGCCTCGAAAAGCTCCTTTCCCCACCTGGAACCTGTCACCGTGCTCCCTCTCGCCGTAGGTCGACTCGAGCACCTGGTAGTCGGGCCTCCTGGCCCTTCTTGTGGGATGTGAGGAAGGGGAGCCCCAGGCCTGCCCTGATCGCCGCTGAAGACGATCTTCCGATCATCGTTCTTACCATCTACATGCCATGAAAACTCTATCAACGCCGATCCCAGGATGTGACCGGCGTCTCTAAAGATCGCTGAAAAATCAGTAGTATCCAGCTTTTATCCAGCTTTTTGCCATAGCCCATTGAGCGAAAATTGTGCATCGCCCTGATGATGTCCTCCGCTCCATAGAGCAGAGGATGTGGCGGGCCGTTACCGTGCTCAAGGTAATGGCTCTCGTGTATGGCCGCATCCTCCATGAGGTAAGCCGAGTCCTTCAGCATTATGCCACAGAGATCAGCAGTGGCAGGGGTCGAGTGGATGGGACCTTTGAAGCCCTCCTTGACAAGGAGGGAAAGCCTTCCGCTGTGGTCGACGTGGGCATGGGTGAGCATGGCTGCCCTGAGGTTTGCAGTATTGTGGCCGAAGTCGAGCCGGTTTTGAGGGGCTTCTACCTGAAAAGAGGCCAGCGTCAATACCGATCCTTGCCCTTCCCAGGCCCAGGACCATGTGGGAGCCTATAACGCCTCCAGCGGCGCCGTGAAATTCAAGCTTCGCAACATTAACGTTGCAGCGTGGGCAATGGACCTAGCCATAAAAATTTAGTTAGTTATACGAAGTTGCCCAGCCCGGTGGACTGACATTGAATGGTTATTTATACCAAAAGAAAATCTTCTTGCGATGGATCCTTCCAAGGAAGGCTTTGGGTTGGACGCCATGCTGGAAGATATAAGGCCCATGTACGAGGAGGCTGATCCTGCCCACGACTTCTCCCATATCCTGAGGGTTTTTAACAATGCCCGTTACATCGGCGTAAAGGAAGGCGCCGATATGCAGGTTCTCCTCTATGCCGCCCTCCTTCACGATGTGGGATCAGAGCCCAAATCAAAATCGGTGCACTCTCAAGCTGAGACCGAGCGCCAAAGGTTAGTAGAAAATTTTCTGATAAAGATAGGCCTTCCTGAGGACTCAAGACAGAAGATCCTCTATGCCGTGAAGGTTCACCGCTTCTCTAAAGGCATAACTCCCACTACCCTGGAGGCCAAAATCCTCCAGGACGCCGACAGGCTGGATGCCATGGGAGCCATAGGCATTGCCAGGGTCTTTTTAACCGGTGGAAGCCTGGGCAGGACGCTTTATGATCCTGAGGACCCCTTCTGCACTTCCAGGGAGCCTGTCGACAGAAAGTGGAATATCGACCATTTTTACACGAAACTTTTAAGGCTTGAATCGGGCATGCACACAAAAACCGCTAAAATGCTTGCTGGAAAAAGAAGTGCCGTTCTTAAACGGTACCTCTCAGATTTAAAGGATGAGCTAGAGGGATGGTAGACTGTGGTTCAGATTACGCAGATGAGACAGATGGAGCTAAGAGAACAAAAAGAACAGATGGCGTCGGTGGAGTACGTCTTACATCCCAGGTCGGAGGTAGATTCCAGAGTAAAGAGGCTTCAACGCCAGATGGGGGAGATGACCGGAGCCATCCTCTTCCAGGCAGTGGACATGTGCTACTTCTCAGGTACGGCCCAGGACGGCCTGGTCTACGTCCCTAGGGACTCTGAACCCATAGTCATGGCCAAGAGAAGCCTGGAGAGGGCAAAGGAGGAGTCTCCCCTGGATGTAAAGCCCTTAAGGAGCCTCAAGAACCTGAGGTCCGAGCTTGGCATCAAGCCTGGCGCAGTCATCGGCCTTGAGCACGATGTTCTCCCCTATAGCATCTACTCCCGGGTGGAGAAGGCCCTCGGGCCCGACGTGAAGCTCGTCGATGTCTCGGAGAAGGTCAAGCACCTGCGCTCCGTCAAGTCCGAGTTCGAGATAAGCCTCACGAAGAAGGCGGCCAAGATGCTGGACGCCGGCATCTCATCGGTCCCCGAGTTCCTGAAAGAGGGCATGCAGGAGGTGGAGGTGATGTGCCGCCTGGAGCTGGCCATGAGGGTGATGGGCCATCAGGGCTCTCTGCGCTTCAGGAGGTTCAACAGCATAGTTCCCCTAGGCCACCTCATGTCGGGCGCCGATGCCGCGGCTCCGAGCTTCCTGGCATCCCCCACCGGCGGGAGGGGCACATCCCTGGTCTTTCCCCAGGGGGCGGGGTTTGGGAGTATAAAACGAAATGTGCCCATCTTCGTGGACTCGGTGGGCATCTACGGCGGGTACATCGCCGATGCTACCAGGATCTTTTGCATAGGTTCCCTGCCCAAAAAGCTGGAGGATGCCTTCGAGGTCACCCTGGAGATAGAGAAGGCCATAGCCAGGGAGCTTCGCCCGGGAAGAACCGGAAAAGACGCCTTCAACCTTTCAGAATCCATAGGCTCAGAGAGAGGCTATGGAGACTGGCTGGGAGGGCCTACGGATAATAAGTGCGGCTTCGTAGGCCACGGCGTGGGCATGGAGCTGGACGAGTATCCCGTGATTGGGCCCCTTGATCACCCAATTCAGCCCAATATGACCATCGCCATCGAGCCCAAGATGATATATCCAGGTGAAGGGGTCGTGGGGATTGAGGATACTTTCCTGGCGACAGATAATGGAGGGATTAGTTTAACCAAGCTTCCCAGAGAGGTCTGGCGGGTTTGATTCTCTTTTTTCTTCCACGTGGCTAACGTTAGCGAATGCTTAAATCAAGTGCATAAGTTACCAGTAATAACAACGGTTAATAACATTAACAAAGAAGGGGCGGCGATTTAAAGGTTATACGTACCTTTGCCCGCCACCTACTGATTCTCATGGAGTGCATTCCTTTAAGGCCACAGCCAGCTCCACTATAATCGAATATTTCCAACCCTTCAAGCATCTCAAAAATATACCCACACCCCTTGGCATGAAGAGGGTGTCTCCAGCCTTAGGATATTTCAGACCTCGTATCACAGCCACGGGCGCTCCATCGCCCGCCTCTCCCATCAGCAGGTTAGCCATCCCTGATATCTCATCCACAATGGACTCCAGAGTTATTTCCAGATTTATAGAGCACTTATGCAGGCCATATAGTAGCGCAGTACCTTGGAATTCAAGATCCTTCAGGGTTTGGTGCATTCATAGATTCCCGTCAAAACGAAAATGGCAGCTTTAAGCACTCAGAGTCATCCGGCATATCCACACATGAGGAACTGCTGCCTTGCTGTGTCAGCCTATGGATTCAACGTGTCATGATTAATAAAAATAGAAACGCTCAAAGAATGCTTAAACGCGGTAATCTTCTCTTGGCGGGCTGAAGGTATCCACAACTATCGACCGCTCTAAGATCTCGGCGCTGTGGGGCACATTGGGCAGGGCGCAGTAGCAGTCTCCTGGATTTAGCTCGAAGCCCTTGCCATCCACTATAACCCTGATCTTTCCGGACACCAGATATCCAACTTGCTCCTGGGGATGGGCATGGGTAGGTATCTGGGCTCCCTTTTCCAGGGTGAACTCGCATATCATCATCGATTTGCCCTCGATGAGCGTTCGCCTGACGATGCCCAGCAAAGCCTGGACCGGCTTAGCATCTGCATTTCTGTACATCATCATTATTCCTCTGAGGGCTGTATTATCCATGATGCTTTGAACCTATCTGCTATTCTAGCTCCCTAAGAAAAGGGAACTGATGGTTGATCCTCGTAAATCCAATCAACTGGACACCGTAGATCTAACTGAAAGGTCCCCCACTTAGGGGGTCAGGGGCAGTCCGCGCGGCACGTGAGCGCACCCTTGAAAGGAGACTCCTAGACGCGCAGTCTCCTCAAAATATCCTGCCACGGTTATGCCAATCCACCTTTATCCAGGCTGAATGCCCCCAAATTCAGTTGCTTATGGATAAAATATCCGAATGCAATGTTTAAGGATCGATGCCATTGACATTACCAGTTAAGCATCTGGGTGCACTTCTGAGGGCGACGGATGTGCCCAATCGCCACATGGGCTACCCCTAACCCCTCTTTGAGGAAAAATATACTGATTTGGGCTATATGGTTTATCGTTTGGAGGTAGAACAGATCCCTCGAAGCCATTGATTCCAAGAATATAATTCAGGTCACAATAGCTCTCTCCGGGATAACCCTTATATTAATGATCATTTTCAGGCTTAAACATGAAAGAAGAAGATGCCCTCCAGAGCTGGCCTAAGATCTCAGCCACGGTTCCTCAGATGCCTGATATCCCTTACCCTAAAGATAACGGCGATTGGACTGCCCTGTGGTCCAAGCCCACCATCGACAGCACCACCTGGGTCAGCCCCGGAGCCGTGGTAGTAGGAAGGGTGAGGCTGAAGGCCCACAGCTCAGTCTGGTACGGCTGCGTCCTTCGGGGAGACGACTCCTACATAGAGGTTGGTGAGAAGAGCAACGTCCAGGATGGGTCCATACTGCACATCGAGCCAGATCATCCTTGCATTATAGGCAACAGAGTTACCCTCGGCCACAGGGCCACAGTCCACGATTCTACAGTCGAGGATGGTGCCATGATAGGGATGGGAGCGACCGTGCTCGGCCACTGTGTTATTGGTGAAGGGGCGTTGATTGCTGCAGGTGCTCTGGTGCTCGAAGGGACAAAAGTGCCTCCAGGAACCTTGTGGGTAGGCAGCCCTGCCAGGCAGCTTAAGGAGCTTAGGCCTGAGCAGAAGGAGCGCATAGCTTTTGCCTATAGGCATTACGTCAACAGCGGCGCCATGTACCTGAAGAGGTTCGGTCGCAGGCACATCGATGCTCTGATGGGTGAGAGTGTTTAGCGTAGGAGGACATCTAGCTAGCCGTAGAAGTGCTAGTAGAAGTTTAAAATCTGCTAATTGAAGTTGGCAATCCAAGACTACCTAGGACCAATGGTACAAACCTCTGGGGCTCCTGTCCATTCGTGTCTCTTGAGGTATATAAGTATCAACGCCGTCCAAAGGAGCAGCAGCAGTCACATCGATATGGCTGTCGTATAAAAGACATCCCCTCCGGTCTCGAAAAAACCGGGCGGCAGAAAGCCGATAAGTATCACAAAGAGGCACGAAAGTCCCCCTGCAGAGCCTGCGATCCATATGCCCAAGTCTCCACCAGGCACTTTGTAAGCCCTAAGCCTGCCTCTTTGGGAATAGCGACGCTTGATGGCGCAGAGGCAAAGAGCATTAAATATGCTATTGATAGGATCTGCATCGTCAGTACCGAGTGCAGCCAGTAGTATGCGTTGATGGAAGGCACTAGTAGGAGATGCATGCTGAAGGTCGAACCACAAACAGATTGAATTATGAGTATCTTATCCGGGACCTGATGCCTGTTCTTGTGAGAGATTATCGGCGGCAGATCGCACTGCTGGACTGCAACGCTTAAGCCCATCGCCGGTCCCATCATCCACGTGGTCAAATTGGCCATGACTCCTAGGGCAGCCATAACTACTATGGCCGATAATAGAACCTCCAGGCTGAAGGGGCCGCCAAAAGATAGCTAAAGGCCTGCATCAAACCCGCAGCCAGGCTCAGCTGGCCGAGGGAGACCACGAGGGAGATGGTGCTGAGCACCAGGAGGGCGAAGAGAGCTCCTGACGAAAGGAAGATCGCCCGAGGGTAGTCCCTTCAAGGTTTTCTAGTCTCCAAAGCATAATACCCAGACATATTCATGCCTGCAAAATGGAGGATTACCGTTGCTACCAGCAGCAGAGTGCTTAAACGAGCCTCGGGAAATAGAGCCTCTGGAGCGAAGGGAATTTCTATCGGATTTCCCTGCAGCAGCCAGGCTATTCCCAGAAGTATCAGCAGAATTTGAGGTATTATGGTGCCTGCAACGACAAAGATATGCTCCAGGAGGACGGAAGATCGAAGGCCTTGAAGGTTGATGAAAGTAAGAGCTGAACATACCATAGAGGGGATACCGATATGCTGAAGGATAGTTTCTCCAATACATCAGAAAAGAAGCACTTTGTCTTCAAGCTCATACCACCCAGGCCCACCTTTGCCCATGATAGGACGGAAGAGGATAGGAAGATCATGCAGCAGCACTCCATCTACTGGAGAGTCATGGCAAAGAAGGGAATCACCCTGATCTTCGGACCCGTCCTAGATCCCAAAGGCGCCTATGGTCTTGGGATCATCGAGGTGGATGGGGAGGATCAGGTCTAGGCCCTGGCCTCAGAGGATCCGGCGGTTAAGTTGAGGCTCGGTAGGATGGAGATCTATCCCATGCTAGCAGTTTTAGGCAGATAATTTCTGGAAAGATAGCTCTGGAAGCTGGCCGGATGAACTACCCAGAGATATTAGCTAAAGGATCAAAAGAAGTGGTCAAGCTTAGCTATCAGGATGGCAAGCTCATACTGGCCTCTAGGGCCTCCACAGCCCTCAGCAGATCCCCAAAGCACGGCTCTTCCCCGAAGTACTTCCTAGCCCGGGACAGGTTCTCCTTAGCCTTCTCTCGGTTAATATAACCAAAATCCAGGTATTCAAGAGGATCATGCCCTTCCTCTGAGAATGCGAAGTAATCCACTCCCATCAGCTTCTCTTGAAGCTCCTCAAGGTCTATCTCATCCCTCAGGTACTGGCAGAGCCACCAGTTTGCCATCTCCAGACCCTCGGACATCTTTATCCCCAGTCCTCGGCTACAGTTCATCTCGGGCACGGTTGTGAGCCCTGCCATGGAGAAGGAGAAGACCGCCAGGTATCTCTCTAGGATCATGTCCATTGGAAAGCCAATGTCCTGTATTCCCTTCAGGACGTCGATGGGATCGACGTCCCCGGCCAGACCGGCGTGTCCCATGGTCTCTATGGCTGCCACCGCCTTAGAATGCTTCCCCAAATCTATCCCAAGCAACCTGGCCGTGGACTCTACCAGGGCCAGGTTGGCCTCGAAGGCTGCCACGGGATGACAGGCAAAGGCAAAGAGCTCCGCCCTCTGCTCTCTGGTTATGAACTCCTCAGAGGCCTCGGCTAAAGCCTTCAGGTCAATGCCCCAGCGGGCGTCGTCCACCATGTGGCCGATCTCGTGAAGCATGACCCCGACCTTAGCGAACTTCTGCCCGAAGCAGTCGAAGGGCAGTATATCGTTGGGGGTGGTAAACTCAAAGGCGGTGAGATCATCCCAGGGGTAGGTTATGAACCTCATGCCCACAACATAATGGTGGCTCCTCCAGGTGGCAGGATTGTACTGGATTACCAAGCTATCTGGCCAGCTGAGGATCTCCGATGCCACCTCCAGGGCCTCCTGCCAGCCCTCCTTGACTTGAAGGATCTCCTTTTGATCCCTGGCCTCTATCATGGCCATGGCACTCTCCAGTTCGCTGAGCATCCAGAGGGGCATATGGCGGGCCAAATATTAGAAGCCATGCCTTATTCTGGACCTGTGTCTGATGATGCAGACGGATCTGATGCCTGGAACAGTGCCAGACGACCAGGAGGATCACCTCAAGAAGAGATTATAGATCTAAACTTAAGCGCTTAACATGTTATTATAATGCGAACGTATACGCTTGCGCCAATCGCTTAGATCGACGCATATGCAAAACATCTTTAACCCTTGCCGTACCACAAGTCTGGCCAACAGGCGTGGGAATGATGAGAGAATTACTGCTGGGAACTAAAGATGACAGGTCGCAAGTCTATCTTCCCGAACTTTGCATAGGCTGTGGAACCTGCGTCAAAGCCTGCCCCAGGGGCGAGCTGATAATCGGCTCTGTCGGTGCCGTCTCGAGGGGGCTCATTGATAAGGACTTCTTGGAGAAGAAAAACAGAGAGTGCAACCTCTGTGCCCTCTGTGCCAAGGTCTGCCCTACAGGCGCCCTGGATTTCAGAAAGGCCGGGAAGTCAGAAAGGGACGATTCATATCTATTCGGGGCCATGAAGCTCACGGCCGTGGACCATGGCAAGTGCGTCAGGTGCGGTCTTTGCATCGACCTTTGCCCCCAGGGGTGCTTATCCAAGGACGGCTGGAAGCTGGCCGAGGACGGGCGCCTTGGGGTGGAAGGAAAGGTAGGCGTAGATTTGACCAGGTGCGTTCATTGCGGCTGGTGCTCGGCGGCCTGCCCCACCGGTGCCATAGCCGTGGAAAAGCCTTTCTCAGGAGAGTTTTCCAGGGACGAGGCCGTCTGCCAGGCCTGCAGGACATGTGTCGATACCTGTCCTGCCAATGCCCTCTTCAATAAGGAATGGAAAAAGGGGGAGATCGTAGAAAAGGTCAGCCACAGGAAAGACGCCTGCATCTACTGCGGCGCCTGCTCTATGGCCTGCCCGGTGGGGGCCATCACAGTCAATAAGACGGCCATATTGCCCGAGATGAAGAAGAAGAGGTCTTTTGAAAAGATGATCTCAGGGCCGAGCCCGAGGCCATCCCTGACCTCAAGACTGGAAACGAACGACGAGAGGTGTCTAGGATGCGGCAACTGTGTTATTGCCTGTCCAGTCAATGCCTTCTCCGATCCCTACCTGGCAGCGGGGCACCTGAATGAGCTCGATAAAAAGCCCTTGCTGGAGGTAACCAACGGCTCCATCAAGGTCGTCAACCAGGACGTCTGTGGCTCCTGTGCCACCTGCAGCATGATATGTCCGGCCGATGCCATATGGCTGGTGAAGAAGGAGGTTGCCTGATGGCTGCCATGATGATCATCAAGAACGGCTATGTATTCGATCCTTTGAGCGGCATCGAGGGCGATGTCAAGGATATTTTCATAAAGGACGGAAAGGTCGTGGCCGACCTCTCCGGATCAGAGATTAAGGACGCCAAGATCATCGATGCCAGGGGAAAAACGGTCATGCCCGGAGGCGTGGACTCTCACTCCCACGTGGCCGGGGCCAAAGTAAACGCTGGAAGGCTGATGCGCCCCGAGGACCACTACAAGTCGGTCAGGCCCAGGACCCAGCTGACCCACTCCGGCAGTGGCTACACAGTCCCATCGGTCTACAAGCAGGGCTATGACTATGCAGCCATGGGTTATACAACGGTCTTTGAGGCAGCCATGCCGCCCCTGGAGGCCAGGCACACCCACGAGGAGATGAGGGCCACCCCCATCCTGGACATGGGCGCCTACCTGGTGCTCGGGAACAACTGGTTCATCATGCGCTACCTCAAAGAGGGCGATATAGAGAAGGCTGCAGCCTACGCCGCCTGGATGATGAGGACCCACAAGGCCTACGGCATAAAGTGCGTAAACCCGGCTGGGGTCGAGAACTGGGGCTGGGGCAAGAACGTTCGATCTCTGGACGAGCCCAACATCCACTTTGGCATAACCTCCCGTGAGATGATCGAAGGTCTGGTCAAGGTCAATGAGATGCTGGGCCTTCCCATGTCCCTCCACCTCCACACTAACAACCTGGGCCACCCTGGAAACTGGAAGATCACCTGCGACACCCTGGCCATTCCCTCGGGAATCGAGCCCCATAACAAGGCAGAGGTGGAGTGGGCGCAGACCAAGAT
Source organism: uncultured Methanotrichaceae archaeon (assembly GCA_964556405.1). Lineage (GTDB taxonomy): Archaea > Halobacteriota > Methanosarcinia > Methanotrichales > Methanotrichaceae > UBA114. The sequence continues at coordinate 13,823 of CAZKWM010000020.1, forward strand.
AGATCCCAGGAGAAAGCAGTCGGTGTACCTGGCCCATGCAATGTTCAGCGCATTTGGCGGCACCTCGTGGAAGGATTTCGAGTCCGGGGTCAAAGGCCTGGTGGACTACATAAACAAGGCAGAACACGTGGTCGTGGATAACGGCAGCGTTCCCTTCGGTCCTGCTACAGCCATGACCGGAGACGGTCCTGCCATCCATGATCTTTACCAGCTCACTGGCCAGAAGTGGTCCAACACCGACGTGGAGATGGAGTGCGGCGCGGGAGTTTTACCCTTCACATACCTCAAGGGAAACCCCGTTCATAGCATCCAGTGGGCCATGGGCCTGGAAGTTCTGCTGATGATAAACGATCCCTGGAAGACCATCATGACCACCGATCACCCGAACGGAGGGGTCTTCACCAAGTATCCCCTTGTGATCTCCTGGCTCATGTCCAAGGCTGCGAGAGAGTCCACCTTTGACGAGTGCCACAAGTGGGCCAGGGATAGGTCGAGCCTGGGAGGAACTGACAGGGAAATGAGCCTGTCGGAGATCGCAGTTTTGACCAGGGCCAACCCCGCCAGGACCATAGGCATGGCCTACAGAAAGGGTCACCTGGGAATAGGGGCCGACGGCGACGTGACCGTCTACTCAATGGATCCAAGCAAGATAGATACAAAAGATTTTGCAGCCTTGGTAAAAGCCTTCGCCAGGCCTGAATATACGATAAAGAGCGGCGATATCGTGGCCAGGAACGGCGAAATTGTAGCTGTTCCCGAGGGCAGCAGATTCTACTGTCAGCCCCACGTGGATGAAGATCTGGAGAAGGACATGCTCTCCGATGTGAAGGAGTGGTTCAAGTACTACACCCTGGGCTTTGCCAACTATCCAGTGCCCGACAAGTACCTCAGAAACCCGGTGCCCATAGAGGTCAACAGGCCGATAGAGGCCTTGGTGAGGAGGTGATGGCCATGGCGGAGATAGTTCTTACACCTAAAGGCCCTGTTGAGCTCACCCTTGAGGCTGAGATAATAAACCCTGGGCTATTTTCAGGGAAGGCCAAGGGGGATATAGAGAAGCTCCTGGTGTGGCAGGGTCCAGCCCAACTTCCCCTGGCGGACTTCTTCGACGTAGACGTAAGAGGAGCTGGAACTCCTGAGAATACTGTGATAATAATCCAGGGAGACGTTCCCAGGGTGAAGCACATAGGTCACGGCATGAAGGTCGGAAAGATAGAGATCCAGGGATCCTCGGGCATGCACACGGGAGCCGAGATGGCCGGAGGAAGCATACTGGTCGAGAAGGATTCAGGCTCATGGTCGGGGATGGAGATGAAAGGAGGACTCCTCCAGATCAAAGGAAATGCCGGAGATCATGTGGGCTCAGCCTACAGGGGAAGCTGGAAGGGCATGACCGGCGGTAAGATCGAGATCGGCGGAAATGCCAGGAGCCAGCTCGGTGGAGGCCTGGCCGGCGGTGAGATCCTGGTTAACGGAAATGTGGAGAACTTCTGCGGCATACGCCAGGGAGGTGGTGCCATCATCATCAAGGGCAACGCAGTCAGGGGCCTGGGCGCCGAGATGACGGTGGGAACCATAGCCATCCTGGGAGAGGTCTCCCAGTTCACCCCGGGCTTCGTGGAAGCTGGGGCTGAAGCCAACCCGAAGATCGGAGAGCATCAGATAGAGGGATGCTTTACCAAGTACTCAGGGGACTACGCCATAAGCAAGAATCCCAAAGGCATCCTCTATTACAGAGAGGGGATCTAGGGGGTTAAAAGAAAATGCTGGTAGTTTTACTCAATACAGGAAGCACCATCGACGAGGGAAGGCTGGCCAAGGGTGGAAGCAAGCTCACTGAAGATTATACCATGGAATGCGCCGTCTGCGACGTGAGTCCCTGGGACTACGCAGACCTCGGGTCCCCTGAGAAGGTCAGGGTCACCTCCAGGGACGGAAGGTACAGCGTGGTGGTATACCTGGTGCCAGATAGCGGTGTTCCCAAGGGCCAGGCCTTCATGCCCAGGGCCATCTGGGCAAATGTGGTGGTGGAGCCCGAGACATTCTCCACCGGTTCTCCCCTCTACAAGGGAAGCCCGGTCACCATCGAGCCCTCCCATGAAAATGTCCTCAGCGCCGAGGAGATAGTTGCTAAGCTGTACACGGGGGCAAAGTAAAATGGCCTTCAAAAACGTGATCTGTCCCGTATGCGGCGCCTCCTGCGACGACATACAGGTGGAAGTTAGTCCTGGAACCCTGACAACCAAGAACGCCTGCAAGATGGGCAATGCCAAGTTCCAGGAGATAGTGAGCGAGCACAGGATAAGAGTGCCCCTGGTAAGAGATAACGGCAACCTAAGGAATGCCCAGTGGGACGAGGCTATTCTCAGAGCAGCCAAGATTCTGGTCGAGGCTAAGAGGCCCCTCCTCTTCATGGGCAGTGAGACCTCCTGCGAGGCCATGGAGGTGGGCCTTCACATGGGAGAGTTCCTGGGAGGGGTTGTGGACTCCAACTCCACTGTCTGCCACGGGCCTACGGCCATGGGAATTCAGGAGGCAGGGCGCGTTGGATCCACCGCTGGTCAGGGAAAGCTCCGTTCCACTTTGGCGGTCTATTGGGGATCCAACCCCTTGGAGTCAATGCCGAGGCACATGTCCAGGTACTCCATCTACCCGAGAGGCCTTTGGACCCGGAGGGGACGATTCGACAGGACGGTAATATGCGTAGACCCCAGAAGATCGGTCACGGCTGAAAA
>CAZKWM010000021.1:0-2821 GCA_964556405.1 uncultured Methanotrichaceae archaeon
AAATGCAAATCAAGGGAAGTCCAGGCTATCCCAGATATCAGATTTGATCGATTGGAAGCCCTTTCGACTAATCCTGGAAGAGATGGCTCCCTTATCCCTAGGTGGCTTTTCGTCTAGTTCGTTATCTCCATACCGAGCTATATTACCACAATTTGAAAATAGAGATAGCGTTAAATACCGCAGATTTATGAGATGGAGATTAGCTCTGAAGAGGGGAATCCTAGCGCTTCTGGTACTAGGGGTGGCTCAGGCATCCACTCCGGAAGAGCTGCTAGATAAGCTAGGGTCAATCCCTGGCATCAACGTAACTCAGCTCAGTGAGACTGCCTATCTTTCACCCTGCAGCCTACGGGAGACCTAAGCGCAGCGCCATGTTGTGGTTCTCTCAACGGTAATTTGAGCTGTGATTCTTACTGTGATACCAAATATCCCGGCGGTAACAAATACTGCGCATGTCCTGCCAAATGTAGTGGTAATATACCCAAGTGTCTCAGCTGCGACAATGGATGGCAATGCTGTCGCAGAAGCTTTGATCCGATCTACGAGCATCATTATTGCTGTACCTCCGGCGGAAGGTCCCACATCTATGACCCTGATTATGGTTCTTGCCAAACCACGTGCTGTTATCAGCTTATCAATGGTAGATAGTATTGCTGTTTCCGGAATAACGCCGACCAGGATGTTTCTGACTTAGCTTGTATTTCAGTTTGTACTTCAGCTTGGCCTCGTATACAATCCTGGTCTTGCTCGCCCCTCCGATACAGATAGGTCAGTATCTGAGACATTATATGGGCTTTGCTACTGCGCCTAGTCCTCCTCCCTGATCCTCAATGATCGATGGATTTTAGGCGGATTTACAAAGAATTTTTTTGACTATTCTCTTGTTCTGTTTAGGCTATATTATTTCGGATCAGCAATAATAGTAAGGACGAGAATTCAATATAAGACTATTGAATGTATCATTATTAACTAAGTTACTATTATCGTCTATATAACATATTACATATAGAATATACCATGTTTAGGCATTTATAGGACATATTTAGCCGTTGTACACTTAGATTGCACTTAATTACATTGTACATATATGTCCAGCCCTAAGGGCGGGTCGGGCTAGATAATTTAGACGGTTTAAACCAGATCAGCCTTTTCAGGCAATGTAAAAGCTCACAGAATAATGAAGCAATATAGATGCAATACAGAGGCAATACCAAGATTATATTAAGACAATACTCTGAGGATGGCAGAGGGCTAGAAAGGTTTTTACTCTGTGCTATCCTCTAAAGGCAAGAGGGATATCTTGGATCATCGAATCCGATCGCTGGGTGTGGCTCTGGCTGTGCTTCTAGTCGCCTTTGCGGCTCGAGCAGACGTGGCCATAGATGGAATGAGGACCTACAATTGTAACTACGTTATATCCAATATAGGCAACTATCCCAATTACGTATTCCTGACCAGTAGCGCCATATGGGGCTGGACCTACACCTCGGTGGTGAATAAGAAAACAGGGTCCTTTGGAGGGGGATACAAGCTAGATGGCTTTGTACTCCATGCGGTTAAGGTCTCAGACCTTAGGGGAATGAAGCTCAAATCTATTAGCGATCTAAGCCCAAGTCAAGCCGAACAGATAAAGAACAACACAAAGGTCCTCACAGCCAATATCAGCCTTCTCAAGGCTACTAACTTCAATGACACCGTTCCTTTGGAGAAATTTAGCATCATTCTGAGAATAGATGCCCTGAATGATACGGCTTTCAACGTATCCAGGATCAAAGCCGTTTTCGATTATACTGGTGGAAAGAGAAAGGAGATACCCTTTACACTGAAGAGCAATGAGGATGTCCTCACTCCTCCTCCTGTATAATGCCTGGTTCTTCGGGCTGCCCTTGCTATCTCTTTTAGGAATAGTGGCGATATTGGCAAGAAGATGGATGATCGGAAGAAGGTCGCTGAGAAGGTAGCTGCTCAGAGGTAATGAGCGGTAATCTCAGAAGCAAAGAGCAGCAATCTCAGGGATAATGGCCAGTAATTTCATAGGCAACCGGAGGTAATGCTTCCAGATGAGCCTCCTCATATCCCTGGCCTTGGCCCTGCTTCTGACCGTCCTTTCAGAATTTGCAGTCTATCTATGCCTGATCCATAGGAGCCCTTGGCATCTTCTGATGTACTCCTTCCTCATCAACTCCGTTACCAACCCTCTTCTGAACTATCTTCACATATTTGAGGGCTATAATATAGGGGGTTTAGAGATCCTGGTAGTCCTTGTAGAGATCTTCTTGATATCTCTTCTGACGGAAATCAGCTATTCTAGGGCTTTGATGGTCTCAACTGCAGCAAATATTGCCTCCTTCATCCTCGGCATTATCCTGACATTTTAGATCTCTTTTACGCCCCAGGATAAAATCAAATTAGCAAATTTTTCCCGATCTTGCCTTCCTTCGTCGCTAAAGTCAACTACCCTACCTAAAGGGGTAGAGTTTGTGACTACGCACAAAATCGTGTCACATATGGCTGGAGGACCCTACCGCTCGGATCTCCAGGATGTACCCGTAATCCCGTGTTTTGTGCTCAATATTCATGGCACCGACATAAGTCTGTACGGGTCTCATATCTACATCCACTCCATGAAGGTAGAGGCATCTGTTATGGGCTTATCAGGGATCTCCTTCTCACAGGTTAGATGGAATAATCAACTGATAGAGCAGATAGGTGTTTCAGGTGAATTTACGTGGATCCTCCATGGCCTAATGGCCGGGAACTCCGATGCTGACTGTGAAGTTGAAGTACTAGAAGGTGCGATGTTATATCAGAGGGATGGATA
>CAZKWM010000021.1:2921-9530 GCA_964556405.1 uncultured Methanotrichaceae archaeon
ACTAGAGAGAGATTCTGCAGCAACATCTTTGGCAGAGTCATGTGCCCCACCGACTTCTCCAAACCCTCAGTGAAGATACTATCCCTGGTCCGGAGCATGACCGATATCGACGAGATATCCTTGGTTCACGTGGTCGATGATAAAATGCACCAAGAGGATAGAGTTCAGATCGAGGGAGGCAGCATCCATGCTCCCGCAGTATTCCAAAGACCTGGAAGAGGCAGGCCTTAAAGTACACAGTTCACGTTTTGAAAGGAGATCCAGCGCATGAGCTGATAACGGCCACATAGAGGCTTCTGGCATCCATGATAATGATGAGTTCACAAGGAGATAGATGGTCAGATCATATAAAGGATCAGAAGGGTTGTTTTTGATGTCGCCGGAAAGGTCAGCAGGCCTATACTGGTGGTGAAGGAATTCTATCGATCTTCTTTAGATCTTCAGCTTGAATCTTCAGCTTAGACCCCTAGATTAGATTTTCAAAATTTCCCTCTGTCGATAGAAGCCTTGCGTCTCCAGCCCGCGGCAAAAGTTTAATTTGATAGGAAGCAAGATATACCTCTGGTCGAGGTCCTATGCGCCGCGTGAGGATAGTGGTGGAGAGGTACGAGGGAGGGTATCTTGCTTACCCTCTGGGTCTTAAGGGCGCTGTATTTGGCGCCGGAGGAACTTATGAGGAGGCCATGAACGATGTGAGGTCCGCCCTGGAGTTCCACCTGGAGGTCCTGGGATCAGATGCCCTGGGCACAGACGAGATCATGGAATCCTTTATGACGGAGCTTGTCCTTTAAGATATAGAAAAACTTCAGATCTTATAGATGAGTGGTCAGGCCCCATAGAATCTCAAAGAACCTATATTCATAGAGCTCTCTCTGCCAGTTTTAGCTGTAATCGATGGCTTCTATGCCTACTTTAGATCTAATTCCAAGTTCCTCAGGCGAGATCAGCTTCATCTACCAATGGCATCCTTCTGCGGCGACACATCCGATCCGCTCGCTACCAAGATTGAAATGCCGGCATCTTAGAGAGACTTCTTTATCTGAAATGGCATCTTGAAGTTCAGGATCTTGGAGCCTTAGATCTTGAAGTCTTAAACCTTGAACTTTCGAATCCGGAAGTTCCCAGGCTATCAAGTCCTGCTCCTGTTGCCTTTGCCCTGGCCTCCAGCGCAGTCCAGGCTGCAACCAAAGCCTCACTGCGATGGAATCCACGAGCTTTGACTATTCTAAGCCCTATCCACTTTCGGAAGCATCGTCACCCACTGATTCTATCAAGGAAGCCAAGCTTAGGGATTCTATATCGGTTCCAATGGATTGGACTTTTCCCAAGGCAACTACACACCAGCCATCTCTGCGCGAGAGGCTGAAATCCAGCCAACAGGACTGCACAGAATCCAGCTCTGGCCGACCAAAAGGGCCATAGCGAAAGATGAGGCAGTCAGGATTTATACCATTGTACAGCTCCAGCAATCTCATCAGAATAGCCCTGGAGCCGGCTGATATCAGGCCAAAAGCCCAGGTCCAGAGATGGCTTCCGTAGACGGAATTGAGCCACATCATTAGAAATATCCCAGGTAGGGCTGCTGCCAAGGGCACCATGGGATGCGAAAGTAGATGTAAATATCTTGGAGAGCAGTATTCGTTAAAGATCTTCTAAATCCCGCTGGAGATTAGTTAATCTTAGAACTTCGCCGATCCTCAGATCTGGGGCGATATTATCATGGAAGAGTTCGATCTTATAGCTATAGGCTCGGGAGCAGGCCTCAGGGTAGCCTCCAGAGCCGCAATGCGTGGCATGAGGGTTGCCCTGGTGGGCCTTGGCCCTCTGGGAGGAACCTGCCTCAATACTGGATGCATACCTATCCAAGCTTCTCATACAGCCTGCAGATGTGGCGAGATCGATTCAGAGGGCAGGCCGCCTAGGAATCGATGCCAGGCTTGAAGGCGTTGACTTCCCTTTCATCATGAACCGCATGAGGTCCTACATCTCCAAGAAGAGGAAGCTTCTGGAGGAGATGGTGGAGTCCAGCACCGATATCATCCTCTTCAAGGAGGCGGCGGAGTTTACGGGTGACTTCACCATGAAAGTTGGGGAACGGACCATCACCGCCCCAAGGATAGTCATAGGCACAGGTGCCAGCCCTATAGTTCCCCCCATCCCAGGCCTAACCGAGGCCGGCTACCTGGACAACGTCTCCCTCCTGGCTTTGGAAAAGCTGCCCAATGACCTGGTAATCATCGGCGGCGGCTATGTGGGATGCGAGTACGCCAACTTCTTCTCAGCTATGGGGTCCCGAGTCGTCCTCCTAGGCCGAAGCCCTGAGATCCTGGATGCCGAGGAGCCCGAGATATCGAGCATCGTCAGGAAGGCCCTTTCCGGGTACATGAAGATCCGCACAGGCCAGGAGGTGGTCTCAGTGAATTTAATGAAAGACGGCAGAAAGATTGTCAGCGCTAAAAGCCGCCTGGACGGCGCTATCAGAAAGTTCGAGGCCGAGGATGTGCTCGTGGCGGCGGGAAGAAAATCAAACTCCGATTTTTTAAAGCCGGAGGCCACTGGGATTAAGACCGATGCCCACGGGTGGATCCTGGTAAATGAGTATTTAGAGACCACAAAGCCGGGGATATGGGCCATAGGCGACGCTACAGGCAGGAACATGTTCAGGCACACCGCCAACTACGAGGCAGACCTGGTAGGTAAGAAACATCTTTGAGGGCAGGCAGAAGGCCGACTTCCATGCAGTACCTCACGCCATCTTCACCTACCCTGAGGTCGCTACCGTGGGGATGAAGGAGGCCGAGGCCAGTGCCCAAGGCCTCAAGATCCCGGTGGGGGGATAGCTAGGTACTCGGAGACGGCCATGGGAGCTGCCATGGCTGAGGAGGGACGGCATGGTCAAGGCCATCGTCGAGGAGGGTTCAAGGAAGATCCTGGGATGCACAGTGGTCGGCCCCGAGGCCTCTTCTCTGATACAGCAGATCGTCTACCTCATGAACACCGACCGCCAGGATATGATGCCCATGATAATATCTCAGGTAATTCACCCAACATTGAGCGAGGTTCTTATCAAGGCTTTTTCCATGATGGTGCCAGTAGATCAAAAGGTTGCTGAGGGAGTGGCAGAGGGCAGTAAAATCCTGGATTAGAGCAGCAAGGTAACTTATAGCCCGGGTGCTACGGGCGGCAACGTCCAGGTGGGGTTCAATGGATTCCTCTGACGTGCAAGTGCGGTGTTCCACGCCGCCCTGTTCGGTGACATAGCATGTAAACCTTAAGGTCAATATCAATTTTTATGACGGGAACGCCTTCGGCTTTAAGCGCCCTCTCGACCTTGGCGTACTCGGTGTTGAGCTCGTGGCAGAACTGGAGCACATAGTACACAACGCCATCGGCATGTTACTCCTTGGCCAGTCTCACTACATCCGCCGGCCTCTCATTGTTGGGAGTAAAGCAGGCGCGGTTTATGTTCAGATATTTCTCTGCCATGCTCTTTATGAGATCATCCGCCGTGGATGCGCCTTTTACATCCACCAGATCGATGAAGTACCTGGTCCCGGTACAGGACTCCTCGGTGACTACTACAGCGCTGTTCTTCTCGACGTTGTCATGGGCTTCCAGTTGGGAATGGCCATGGGAGTGCCGGATATGAGCACCCTTGGGAGCAACTCCTATGCCCTGACTCACCCTTTCCTCCAGCTCCTCTGCCAGCTCATTGGTCTTCTGAATAAACCTTGCTGCATCATCAAAGAGAGCTAGCTGCATGACCAGAAGCACGTCCTTGCCACTTATGGGTACAGGATCGGCCTTTCTGGTGTTTGTAGACCCTAGCTAGGGCTTCCAGCTTCCTGTTGACCAGATCTATGGCCTTCCTCAGCTTATTATCGGTGATCTCCCTACCAGTCAGCCCCTCCACTAGGCCCTTGAATTTTTTTACCTCCTCAAACCACAGGTTTCTGGATATGGCGTCATCCTTCTTGTGAGGGAGGTGAAGAACATAGGTCGGGACGTGCTCTCCCAGAAGCTCATACATTTTCTTTTTGCCTCCACAGATGGTCTCTCCCACCAGGAGGTCGGCCAATTGGAAGTAGTGGCAAAGCCTTGAGATCTTGAATCCGAAGGATGATTTTATCAAAGGACAGGTGTTCCTGGGAAGAATTTTTTCGGCATCGGCTATGGGAAGCTCGACGCCTCCACAGAGGCTGAGGGGCACAGCTACTGCAGCATGGACGATCTCCTCCGGGAAGAAGTTGCAGAAGGCTCCTATCACCTTGTCGCCTTTGTTCTTTCTGTCGAAGACCTCTTTGGGCCTCTTGCCGTGGATGTCCATGATAACGGAGTCGTAGTATTCTATGCTCTTTGGTCTGTTCTCCTGGCTTTGAAAGACGCTCTGGATGGCCTGAGGAGGGACCTTCATGAGAACGTCGTGCCTCTCTATATCCAATCCAAGCTGCCTCCAGAAGGTCTCATTATCCACATATGTTCTAATTTTCCGTATCTTTGTCAAACCAACCACACTAGTCGATTAACAAAAATCCATCCCTTCTGATCACAGCAGCTCCAAGAGCCCCTACCAGCTGAGGTTCCTCAGAAACTGCCAGCTTAATCTTGAGGGCATCTTCCAGAGCCTTCTTCATGACGATGCTCATGGCAGTACTTCCGGTGAAGACCAAGTGGTCTTCACCCCCTACCAGCTCCACCATGGCCTTAATCCTCCTGGCCACAGAAGCGTAAACTCCGGCGGATACATCTTCAATAGAGGTTCCCTGCGCTATCTGATAGATAACTTCGCTTATTCATGCCTTACCATCGAGTAAAGTAGTGAGCATCCCGGTATCGGTTCTGGATACACTCAACAACCAATGAGATGCATAAGGATTATCCTTAGGTCACTTGTCAGGAGATTGGCTATCATAACCATCGAAGGATAACATCCTGATAATATTCGAGCCATTTACTGCATTCACAGCAAGCTGTGCACTGTTTGACTTCTAGTAAATTTAAATATTAATTAAGTAAGGGATGTATCTAAGGGTGATAATGCCTGGTAAAATACGATGTGACAATGGCAGCATATCTACTGCTCTTAGGTAGTATTCACGCCCTGGCTTTCGAGGAGTTCGAAAGTTCTGAATATTATGAACACTGTTTGGGTGCTGGGAAGGGCAGATAGAGACCATCTTATGGACAATCTTATCCTCATCTTAAAATTCACGAGCATCTACCTGCAGATCTTGCTGAACAATATAGCTATGTTTAATACGGATGGATTGAATAATAGCATGCTTCGGTTAATCCCCTCGTAGGCACGAATTGAGGTGATCCCTAAATGGTATCAGCGCAAAATTTGGTCTTGGAGCTCTTGCTCTGGAAATACAGGAAAAACCTCTTTGCCACTGCCGCTCTGACAGTGGCCTGGTTCTTGGCCAAGGAGGGTATCAAGAGATACACCCAGATTCAAGCTAGCAAATCTGCAGAGTCCCAGGGTTTCGGGTACGACGGAGCTCACGCCTGGACCCAGCCAGGGGCTTACAGCGAGTCTCCGAGGCAGACCTGGGTTCCCATAGATGGAGCCAGTCCTAGGGGCTCTGTGGCGGGTCGCGGAACCAGGATAAGGATTGAGTAAATCCTACCCGCCTTTTACCCCTGTTTTTGTCGGGCACCATTGGTAAAGAAGGTTTTTCGGGTGTCCTCAAGAAATGACAGGATTTCGACTTTTTAGTTATAAACTGCAGCAGCTTTGCCATCATATTCTCTGGACATAGCTTAACTTTGGAGATGACGGCTTAGAGATTCCACATCAACAGATCGTCCTCCCGCCCAAAATTAATGAACTCTCTTAACGATAGCTTCGTCATTAATTTAACTCCTTTAAAGAAGCTATAACTGAAAGTAAGGAGGCTACTGATAGCATAAATTCTTAAATAAGTTCATACCATATAATATATCAACCTACCAAAAATAAAGGCAGTAGCATCTCATGAGTAATTGCTAAGGTGATCCTACATGCGGCAGTATCACCCCAGATAAGCTCACAGGATAAGAAGCTAATAGGAGTTGAAGTAAAATGGCTGAAGAGAAAAGAGGAAAAGAGGAAAGGAGCAGGGAAGGCAAAGGCGAGATGACTGTGGCTGAAGCAGGCCACCGCGGCGGAGAGAAGACCTCCGAGACCCATCCACATGAGTTCTATCAGGAGATAGGGCACAAGGGAGGAGAGGTTGGAGGCCACAAGGGCGGCCAGAGGGTAAAGACCCTCATAGAGGAAGGAGAGGAGTTCGAGAAAGAGCGCGGATCAACCAAGAAGTAAACCAAAAAGATCGCCGAGGCTTCTTAAAGCTGCGATGGCTATTGAATCAATCATTCTTTAGACCACAGAAAGAGGCGTAGCAGGAACAATGCCCGCTTGCCTAACGGGTGCTTTCCTCCATAACCTTTGTTGATAGCACTCTTCTCTTTAGTACTCTTCTATTCTATTTGATAAATCTTATCTCGATCCTGGTTCCACTGGTTTCTTTGGTTCTAGAGGTCGAGTCAAGGCTCGTCCTGCCCTTAAGCTGCTTTATCATGGTGAGACCAGCTTGAGTCCCATGGACTTGGCGACATCGATCTCCA